>JAYUYY010000001.1:0-3242 GCA_043752225.1 Sandaracinaceae bacterium
ATCGGCAGGTCGATCGCGACTACGACCGCGGGCGTATCGGCCTGCGCGAGATCCTCGGCGAGCTTTGAGCTGCCGGTCATCGCGTTGGTGAAGCTGCCGCGGGTGCCGTGCGAGAAGATCAGCACGGGGTAACCACCGGCAGGCGGCGCAGCCTTCGGCACACTGATCGCCATGCACACTTCGCGATAAGCATCGATGATCGGCTTGCCTTCGCTGTCGAGCTGAATGCCGCCGCCGTCCTCGGGCTCGCCGTAGGGCAGCGTGCCTTTCTGGAACATCGGCAGACGAATGCGCGCGTGGATTTCGGTGAACGCGTCGGTGTTGCTGTTCAAGCACGCGCCGCGCACTACGTCGCTGCCTTCTTCCATCGACTCGCAGGCTTCGAGCCGCTCGTCTTGTGAGCAATCCCTGAGCTGCGAGATCGTCGCTACGCCGTCTTCCACGACGCGCTCGCGCAGGCCGCGGATGACCGACTCGGGATCTTGAGTCGTGAACACTGCGGCGTTGAGGATGTCGGCGCCGGTCTGGTTGGTGTCCTCGAGCCAATCGCGCAAGGGCTGATAGCTCTCCCACGCATCGCCGAGCACGGCGTCGCCGGGCTTGCTGTTGCCGAGCAGCGCGTCGAGGTCTTCGTCGCGCTCGAAGCTGCCGCCGCCATCGGGGCTCACGCCGTTCATGACCAGCGCGACATACGTCGTGCTCGGACGCATCGGGTTGCCGAGCGGACGCTTGATGCCGAGCCAGTGCGGGCACACGTACGTGCTGAGCGCGCCCTCGGTGGTCTTCCACTCGATGCCGCGACCCATGTTGTACTCGGGCGAGTCAGGCGAAATGTCGATCAGGCGAATTGTCGACTCGTTCTCGCTCATCGTGGTGTCGTCGTCCGCGCGCACGCTCGTGAAGTCGTACGGATGCGAAAACCTAAAGATCGCGACCGCGTTGGTCGAGAAGCCGGTGAGGTCTTCGCCCGCGACCGTCGCGTAGCGCTCGATGAACGGCACGCCGAGCTCGGGCGGCGGCACCGGATGGCCAGTCATATCGATGTGGCCATCGACGTGGCGAATGTCGTTCGGGAACGGCAGCGCATAGAAGTCATCGCTGCCTGCGACGGCCTCGCGCGGCACTTCGAAGACCGCCTTCTTGGGATCGTCTTCGCCCGGCTCTTCGCACACGACGCCGCCCCACAGCTCCGGGATCGGCGGCAGCTCGAAGTCGAGCATCGGGATGTTCGTGCAGATTTTCTCGCTGCTCGCCTGCTCGATTTCGAGACAGTAGAGACCCGCCAAGCAATCGGCGAGGTGCTCGCACGGCGAGCCTTGATCGCCGTTGCCACCGTTGGTGCACTCGCCGGTCAGCGTCGCCAAGTCGTTGAGCGTGACGACGCCCGTCTGCTCCATGATGTCGCCGAGGTCTGGGCCCTCGCAGACCAAGCCGTGGATACAGCCGCCGGTGTCTTCGCAGTCCTCGCCGCTCACGCCGTTACCTGCGAGCAAGCAGATGCGCTGGCTGCCGCAGTAGTCCGCGTCACCGCACTCCGCGGTTAAGCGACAGCGACCGCCGCGCGGCGTGAGCCCTGTGACCTGACAGACCTCGTCGATGCACGAGAGGCCTTCTTTGCAGTCGGCTGAGATCTGGCACTCGCGTCCGAGGTTCGCGCCGAGCCCGGGTCCTGGACCGATGCAGTCGCGGTCGTCCTCTTCGCAGGTCTTGTCGAACAGGCTGCAGCTCGAGAGCACGCAGCCAAACGTGGTGATCAGCACGACACGCGAAAGCTGTGAAAGTCGCGAATCAAGTCCAGAAGTCAGTCCAAGCAACATGAGCTCTCCTCCGAACGGATCGCTCGGCGGGGCTTCCCGAGCGGGCCGGATGATAGCCCGTAGCCGCGCGCGCCGGGAAGGCGATAGCGCGGCGAGCGCTCACGTGTGTGTGCTGGGTTGAGCGCGCTTACTCGCTGGATGCGCGTGCTGGGGCGAGCGCGCTTACTTGCTCGCGACTTGCTCGGTCGGCTCGAGCGGAGCCCAAGCGCTGCTCGGATCGCGCGGCGCACCATCGGCTCGCCACTCGTAGCTGAGGCTGCGCGAGACGAGCTTGCCCAGCCACTGACCGCGCAGCACGCGCGTGCCGGACTCCACCGCATCGGCGAGCTCCGCGCGATACACGCTGCACGTGCCGTCGGCGTGCAGCAGCACGACCGAGTGCGTGTTGTCCTGGGCCTTCATGAGGCCCGCACCGCTGTAGAGGACGATGCCATCCGCGACCGCGCGCACGCCTGCGCCTTCAGCTGCAGTGAGGTCGATGGCGGGACGCTTGCTGGCAAAGCCGCGCGCGAGCTTTCCGTCCTTGAGCGGGAAGAGCAGTGTGCGAAAGGTACGACCTAAAGTCGCGATGTCGATCGACGCGGTCTCGCCGCGCAACACGCGCTGAGCTTCGCGCAGGGCGATCGCTGCGCTGTCCTCGACGAAAGGCTCAGCGTTCGCTGCAACCATCGCCTTGGCCGTGTCCTTCGTCTCTGGCTCGAGCCTGGGTTCGACCTCGACCTTCTTGCTCTCGATCTTGGTCGCCGACGCGAGCTTGGGAGCGCCCGCGAGCTCGGCGAGCGGGCCGGCGATTTCGTCATCGTGAAAGCCGCGGATCATCCGCTTCGGATCGATCGGTCGATAACCGTCACGCAGCTCGAAGTGCGAATGCGGGCCCCACGCGTAGCCGGTGTCGCCGATCAACGCGATGCGCTCGCCGCGCTCGACGTACCAACCGGGCTGCACGGTGTTCCGCAAGTTGTGGGCGTAGAGCGTCATCAGCCCGCCGCCGTGCAGCACGATCACCGCGTTGCCATAGCCGTCGAGCGTGTTGTCGCTGTAGACGACGAGGCCCGCTTCCGCCGCGCGGATGTGCGCGCCCTCGGGTGCCCCGATGTCGATGCCGTTGTGGCGCAGCTCGGTTTTCACGCGCCGCGTGAAGCCAAAGCCGCGACCGGGATGGCCGCCCGGCACCGGCCACAGCAATGTCGCGGGTCGTTCGGCCGGGACCGCCGCGCGCAGCGCAGGCCACGCGCCATTGCGCAGCAGCTTGATCGTTGCTTCGTGGCTGCCGATGCCGAGCGCTTGAGCGCGCGCAAGGGCACGGCCGCGCGCGTTGGGCACCCAGCGCGGTCCGTTCGAGAAGCGCGAGAGATCGACGCGTGCGCTGCGCTTGGGCTGCGCGTTGGCGTCGTCGCGTACGTTCGCGCTGATCTTGCCGCTCAG
>JAYUYY010000002.1:0-8227 GCA_043752225.1 Sandaracinaceae bacterium
CCACTCGTCCCTCTCGCCATGACCACCGACCGGAATGTCGTTCGACATGCCCGCGCCGAACCACGAGCTACCGACCAAGCAGCGAACGGCGCCGATGACGCCCTTCGTCTTGTTCTCGTTGTCGGGTAGACCGTCGAAGTTGAGGTCCGGACAGTTGACCATCTGCGGGTTCGCCGCGCAGTAGGTCGCTTGAGCGTTGCGGCAGTTGGTCTGGTTCTGCGTGGTCGTGACGCTGATGCACGTGCCGCGCTGCGTGGAGCCCGAAGGCCACGTTTCGCAGCAGTTGCGCAGCAGCGCGCACTCCACGAAGTTGCCGGTCTGCATGCCGGTGACGAGGTTGTTGCGCGCCTCGACCATCGTGTACGACATGTCGAGCATGAAGTAGACGTCGGCGTTGCGGACGCGAAAGCCGATCTCGAGCGAGTTACTGCCGGACTCACCCTCATCGAGGATGTGAAAGATCGTTTGGTTATTGGTCGTGCTCAGCGGCAGCGTGTTGCCCTGGCACTCGGGATTGCTCGCGACGGTCGACGGCGTGCACTGGTCGACCTCATCCGGGATGCCGTCGCAATCGACGTCGAGCGAGCCACTGCCGATGACGCAGCCATCGATCGGACCGGTGATCGATCGCGGGCAATAGGTCGTAAGCGCGTCGTCGCACGCGGCGTCGTTGTTCGCACCGGCGATTAACTGACAGTTACCTTGGGTTTGCGGTTGGCCTTGGAGCGTCTGGCAACAAACACTCAGGCCGGCACATCCGGTCAACGTGCCGCCGTCGCCGCCGCCGTCACCCGCGTCGCTGCCCGCGCCCGCGTCGCGCGGTGCGAGCGACAAGCCGCCCCCCGGAACCGAGCTCACGTTGCTGCCCGGAAGCCCGCCGTCCACGTACGTCAGCGGGTCTTCGACCCTCCAGCATTTAACGTCACAGATGCTGCAGTTCCTGGGTGCAGCGGCTGGATTGATGAGCGACGCGACGCTCGGATCGGGCGTCACGACGTAGGAATGAACGTCCTCGCACTGGCTCCACGCACCGCTTCGACACGTGCGCGTGCCTTCGGTGCACATGACGTGACCGTCGCCGAGCGCTTGATCGAAGAGAAAGCACGACACCGGCTCGTCGGAGTCGTCGCACGCGCAACCGACATCCGGTCTCACGCATTCGCGGCACTCGTTCGTGCTCTTCGCGTCCTTGTCGTTGCAGTCGCGACCGAGCGCGCAGTTTTGGCCGAAGCCGTCTCTATCAGCATCGACGCAGGCAACACCTGCATCCATGCCTGCGATGGAAGGGCCGGCCTCGCCGGCGCAGCCAGCGATCACCATGGCTCCCGTGATCAACCACGCTAGACGACTCATTAACTCCCCGACGCAGGGCATACGAACGCAGTGGTGGAGTATTTCACCGCGGTAGTAGCGCTTCAATGTGGTTTCCTCTCCACACGCTGCGACACACGGTTAGAAACGTCCGTGATCGACTATGCAACGCGCACGCCGCGCAACCTGACCGTGAGTTAACTGCGCGTTAATCGTGCTGCGCACGCTCTCGAGGTCGATGCCGCGCTTTGGTGGCAGCGCAGCGAATGCCCGATCCATGAAAAAAGTGCGTGACGTGCGTTGCGTAGAACGCCGAATGCCAAAGCCGACGCGATCCGATCGCGCATGAACGCGTTCGCGCGCATCAAATGATGGCGAGCTCGGGGCCCGATCTTGTCGATGCCGCACGCGTGCGCGTGTCGTAGCTGCGCGGTCGCACACACGTGCGCCAATGCGATCACAAGAGGATGCGCTCACCATGCCCAAAGAGGACGCGCCTCGCTCGGCTCCTCGGTCGTCGGTTCGCGCATGAGCAACCAACCGCGCGCAACGGAAGGCGCGCCCGCTTGATCGCGCGTTTGCGCCGTGTCGCGCGAGCCGGCCGCGCGCGTGGGCGAACCCCTTCGACGCTGCAGCAGACTGCGGTCGCGCGCGACGCTCAAACCGACTGAATACCTGATCGTCATCGGCGCAACGGCAGCCTGCTGGTCGTCGCACGGGCCCGCAAGTTGGGTGGTTGGATCACACGTAGCCAGCGCGTGGCTTAGACGGGTTCACCGTGGGCAGCAGTGGCTGTTCCGCTCGTCGCCAATGTAGGTGTTGCCGCCCATCCTCGAACGGTCTGAGCTCGCGCCTGAGCCGAGGCGCGTAGCCATAGAATGCCCGCGATTCAATGCTCCGTTGGCTGAGCCGCGAATCGGGCGCTGGCTCGAACGTGCTGTGGCCCGATGGCGCGGCCAGGGGCATCCGCGCTCTACCGTTGCAGCATTTATAGATTTTTATGCTAACGTTGTTTCCAGCAGTAGGCGATGTCTGTACGAATAACGCAATTTGGCTCCGCAACAGTACCTGCGAGCCAATCTCCAGATAGGGACACAGCTAGCGTCCTACGCGCGCTGCGCGCGGACCGCGCTGGCGACGAGCAGGCTGCGTTCCAGCGGCTCGGGCTCGACGCGCTGGATTGCGTGCTGGCGCGGCGCGAAGGACGCGCGCCGAGCAGCGCGGGTATCCACCGTTATATGGAGGCGTTGGCCAACAACATCCCGCTGCGCCGCGTGCTGCTCGATGCAGCGCACGCGCTCGACACCGCGAACGTACGCGCGATTGTCTACAAAGGTCAGGACTATCTCGAGCGCATCTACGGCGATCCGGGCGCTCGATCGATGGCCGACGTCGACCTGCTCGTGCGCGAGCGCGATCTCGGACGTGCGGAGCGCGCGTTGCTCGGCGCGGGCTTCATCGCGGACAGCGCTTGCAAGCTCATGCACGAGCGGAAGTTTTGCAAAGGTGGCGTCGCGATCGATCTGCACCACGCGCTGTTGCAGGCGGCGCGAATGGAGATCGATCACGAAGAGCTCTTCGCGCGCGCGCTGCCCTCATCGATCGCGAAAGGTTTGTTCGCGCTCGAGGACACCGACGCGTTGCTCGTTCACTGCGTGAACCAGACCGTCAAAGGTTACTGCTTGCCGGCTTCGTCTTATATCGAGCTGCAAGCACTGCTCGCGCGCGCGGACATGCCGACCGCGCTCGAGCGCGCGGTGCGCTATCAGATGCTGAGCTCGATCTACACGTCGCTCACGGCGATCGCAGCGCTCGGGCACGAGGGCGCCGCGGCGTGGGCCAAGCGCGTGCCTTTGCCGACCAGTCGCAAACGCGCGCTCGACGCGATCGTAGTTCGCTTCGCGCTTGCTTCGCTGCAGCGCGAGCCCAAGAGCCGCGCCACGATGCTCGCGCTCAAAGCGACGCTGATCGACAAGCCGCTCGCGGTGCTGCGCTTCGTGCCTCAGTGGGCATTCTGGCAAACGCCGTTCAAGCCGCCGCGCTCGCTGATTCGAGACGAAGCCTCGAGCGGAGAGCCAAGCGAAGGAAACGCAGTCCCGTGGCAAGCGAAGACGACATCGATCGGGCGCGAAGGAAACTCCTTCGCATCGCGATCTACGCAGCGCCCCTCGTGCTGAGCACGGTGGTGGTGAAGCCCGCGCACGCGCAGCTCGCGTCGTGCGCACCGGCGAGCTGTCGGCCCGGTGTTGGACCTTGTGGCCCGATCGGCTGCGCACCACGCGGCATCCCCTGCGGTCCTTCGTCGTGCGGGCCGCGAGGGTAGAGCTCGAAGTCGCGCGCAGCCGAGCGGCGTGCGCAGTCGCATGCGCTTCGTTCTAGAAGTCGAGGTGGCGCAACGCGGACGGCGGCTTCTGCGCCGAGCCGTTCGAGCGCCGCGGATTGCTCGCCTCGGCCCCGCTAACCGCACGCCTGCGCGCCGCGGCGCCAGTCGCCGCCTTGGGCCGAGAGCTCTCCTCGGTGCTGGCGGCGGCAGCGACCGGAATCGGCGTAAGCGCGACCTCGTACTCGCCATCCGACGTCGCGACGTGGGTGGTCTGCCACGGCTCCGAGCCCGCGAGCGTGACGCGGATCGTGCGCTCGCGGTCGTCGCGCGGCAGCTCGAAGCGCGCGCCCGGCACGCTTACGCCGTCGACCTCGATGCGTGCTCCATCCGGGACGTTGCGCAGCGATACGGCCGACGTACGCGGCTTGGCCGCCGCCGCCTCCGCGGCCTTGGATGCGCTGACCGTGAGCGGTGTTGCCTTCACGCCATCCGCGTCCGGGCTCGGGGCACGAGCGAACAGAAGCAGGCCAGCGCACAGCGCCGCGGCGAGCGTCGCGACGGCGGGTCTGATCCATCGCGGCCGCTTCGTGCTGGGTGGCCACTCGAGTGGAGCGCTCGATGCGACTGCGTCGTCCGAGTCGGTGACCTCGATGTCGGAGATCGCCGGCAAGGGCGAACCCGGCCGTGGCGATCGAGGCAGCGACATGCCGGGCACTTGTAGAACGCCGATCTCGGGGCCACCTGCGTCGAGTGGGAACTCGAGCGTGCGCAACCGATCGAGCGATATGCGCGGTAGCCTCGCAGGTCCCGCATCGGCCGAAGTCGGAGGAAGCTCCGAGAGCGATCGCGGGAGGTTCGGAAAGACCTCAGCGGCTGCGGCGAGCAGCGCGCGCTGCATCTCCGCGGCATCGGTAAAACGATCCTCGCGCTCGCGCGACATCGCCTTGGCGACGACGTCCGAAATCGACTTCGGCACGCTCGGAACGAGCTCGTGAACGGTCCGCACGTGAGCAGTCACGATCTGAATGATCAAGTCACCGACGTGCTCGTCGCTGAACGGCAAGCGGCCCGTGAGCGCCTCGTACAGGATGACGCCCATGCTGTAGAGATCGGTGCGGTGATCGAGGTTGCGCAAGCCGCGCGCCTGCTCGGGCGACATGTACTCGGGCGTGCCGACGATGATGCCCTCTTGCGTCGTGAGCGCCGACCGCCGACCGCTGCGCGGCTCGACGCTGCGCGAAATACCGAAGTCGAGGATCTTCGGAAAGAGCCCCGACGCCGCATCGCGCACGAGGAAGATGTTGTCCGGCTTGAGATCGCGATGGACGATGCCCGCGGCGTGTACCGCCATGAGCCCGCGCAGCGTGAGGCTCGCGACGTGCAGCACCTCTTCGACCGTTACGCGTGGCTCGCGGTGCATGCGCTGACCGAGGCTCTCGCCCTCGAGCAGCTCCATCACCATGTACGGTTGCTGCTGCTCGGTCGTGCCGAAGTCGACGATGTGAATGACGTTGCGGTGCTGGACCGACGCCGCGATCCGCGCCTCGCGCACGAACTGCTTCACCAGCTTCTGCCGATCGCGCTCGTCGCGCGCGAACAACACCTTCACCGCGACCGCTCGCTCGAGCGTGAGATCGCGCGCACGCCAAACGCTCGCCATTCCGCCTTCGCCGATCAGCGATTGCAGCTCATAGCGACCAGCGATGACGCGAACAGCGTCGGGCGACTCCACCACGTCCAGTATAGTCGCAATAATGCGCAGCCAAACGAAGGGACCGTGCAAAAATCCGACTATGCAGAATGTCGCGGAGCGATCGGGGTTAGAGCGGCCCGCGCTGTCACCAGCCTAAGACCCCGGCCGCTACTTTCGACGAAGGACGCCGAGGGTCTTGGTTCCGGCAAGCTCTTGGAAGAGCCCGGAAAGCAGCGCCCGGCGGTAGATCTCGATCGGCGCCTGACCACCGGTCGCGGGGTCGGGGAAGAGATCGTGGATCGCGAGGATGCCGCCCGGCATCACCTTCGGCGACCAGCCTTCGTAGTCGGCGTGGGCTTGCGCGTGGCTGTGGCCGCCATCGATGAAGACCATCGCGAGCGGCGTGCTCCAGATCCGCGCCGCGTGCTGGCTGGTCGCGACGAACGGCACCGCGGTGCCTTCGAGCCCGGCGCGATTCAGCGTACGGCGCAGCTCGCGCAGGCTGTCCATGCGGCCCGCGACCGAATCGAAGAGATCGGCGTCGTGGTACTCCTCGCCCGGCTGATGCTCTTCGGAGCCGCGGTGGTGATCGACGCACACCAACGTGCCGCCCGCATCGCGCGCACCCGCGCCCAAGTACACGGCGGACTTACCGCAGTAGCTACCGATCTCGAGAATCGGTCCGAGCGCTGCGGACTCCTTCGCGAGCGCATACAGCCGCAGACCTTCATCCTCGTCGAGGAAGCCTTTGCACTCGCGCGCGATGGTTCGTAGCGCTTGATCCATGACGCGCGCCTTTCACTCGGCTGCGGGGAAAAGATCTTCGTAACCGGGACGCGCCGGTAGCTCGTGCCGACCGCGCGCTGCATCTCCGCGAGCTGTCTCCGAATGCGCCGTATCCGAATCCAAGCCGAGCGAACGGAAAAAGTCGCTGGTCGCAGTGCGCGCGTTGACCGTGTCGTTCGCGATCAGAACCGCCGCGGCGGTCCACGTGGTCTGCTCGCCTTCGGGAAAAATTTCGTGCGCCGGATACGTGGCGCCGGTCCAATACGCGCCGCTCTCGGTGCGCAGCCAGCGCGTCCAGCTGAAGACCTGCGCCGCGCGCTCGTGCAAACCTGCCGCGTCGAGCGCCAACACCAGCTCGCAGGTCTCTGCGATCGTGTACCAGGGCTTGTCCTTCACGCAGCGACAGCCGACACCTTCTTCGATGAACGCGGGTGCGAGCGTGGCATCGAGCAAACGCTTGCGTGCCGCTTCGTCGCGCACCGCACCGCCAAGCACCGGGTAGTACCAGTCCATCGAATGACGTCCGGGCTTCTCGGGCAAGTCGGTCTCGGTGAACACCGCCGGGTGGTGGCGCAGCACGCGCGCCAAGCGCTCGCGCGACTTGCGCCAATGCGGACGCTCCATGCCGAGACGCTCCGCAATCCGAATCGCGCACACCAAGCTGCCGTGGATCGACGAGCAACCGGTGAGCAACGGCGCCTTCCAAACTTCACCGTTCTTGTGCGCCCATGCGATCGCGCCCGAGGGCAGCTGCATCGACAGCACGAGCTCTATCGCGCGTTCCACCGTCGGCCACATCGAGCGCAGAAACGAAACGTCCGGCGCGTAACAGTGCGCGTGCCAAACACCGGTCGCGATGTACGCGACGTGATTGCTCTCTTGAGTGCTGCGCGTGACCTTGCCACCGCGCCGCTCGGCCGCGAACCCGCCGTCTTCCTCTTGGGTGTCGACCATGAACGCGTACGCGCGCCGCGCCGCGTCGATCCGCCCGACGGTCGTCAGGCCCATCGCCGCGTGGACGTGATCCCAAGGGTCCATCTTGCCGCCCAGCGTCCACGGGATCTCGCCGGTCGGCTTCTGCTGAGCCGCGAGCCAATCACCGGTCGCCGTGACCTCGCTCGACGTAAGCGGTGAGCTTGGGGCCAAGCCATCCGACTGCGCTGCTTCTCGTTGCATCAACTTGAGACCCTGTTCGCTACGCCGCTTACGCTGCCCACGTGGGTGCCGACGGTCGTTCCAGCTGAGCTGCCGACTTTAGTGCCGTAGAAGACCACACTCTTGCCGATCAGCGGAGCCAACATGGACTCGAGGGCGCGGGTCAACAGAGGCCGGCGCATCATGTCCCAAACCAGGAGCCGGTGGTAGAGCTGCACCACGGGCACGTCCTGCCGATCGACGCCGAACGCGCATTTGAGCCACCAATACGGCGAGTGCAGCGCGTGCGCGAAGTGCGAGTCGTAAATATCGTAGCCGGCATGGGCGAGCTTCTTGCGAAGCTTGCGCCGACGGTAGATGCGGATGTGGCCGCCAGGCGTGTTTCGATAGCGCTTCGAGAGCGCCCAGCACACCGCTTCGGGACCTTCGCGCGGCACGGAAGCCGCGAGCACGCCGCCGGGCTTGAGCACGCGATGCACCTCGGCGAGCGCGCGATCATCCTGATGCAGGTGCTCGAGCACCTCTGAAATGATCACGCAGTCGAACGCGCCGTCCTTGAACGGCAGGTCGTAGATGCTGCCGCGCAGCACTTGCCATTGGCCCGCGCCCGGCACCGTGCCGCCCCACTCGATCGGATGCTCGTCGAGCTCGCGCAACATGCGCGCGGTCTCGCGGACTTCTTTCTCGCCGAGGTCCAGGCCGATCGCGTCGATGCCTGGCATCAAGCGCGTGCGGCGGATATGCCGGCCGCCGCCGCAGCCGACGTCGAGCACGCGCATGCCCGGTTTGAGGCCCAACTGCTCGAAGCGCATGGTCAGCATGCAACCCTCCGCGATTCGTTGCGGCGGCGCTGCTCGATCACTTCGCGGTACGCATCGACCGTGCGTTCCGCGGCGCGCCGCCAAGTGAACTGTTCGAGCACGCGCGCACGACCTGCGATGCCCATCGCGCGGCGCCGC
>JAYUYY010000003.1:0-3230 GCA_043752225.1 Sandaracinaceae bacterium
CTGGGGTCGAACAGAAACGAGCCGCGCGCGAATCTGCGCCTGCCGACCGTGTTGTCGGGCTGTGCTTCAGCCGCGATCAAGATGCCGTAGCTGTTCGGACCTGCGTGACCCTGCTCGATCCACTTGGTGAGCATCAGCACGTGGCCGTATGGGTCGGCGTAGACCGTGCCCGGGGTGAGCGACGCGCGGTCGAGCGCGACCGGGTAGAGATCGGTCGCGTTGTCGGCGGGTGCAGTGCGACCGCTCGCCGAGTGCACGCCCGAACGCACGCCACGATTCACGAAGCGATCGAACGCGCCCACGTCGTCCGGCATGGCGCGCGCGACTGTGTTGTCGTTGAGCGCGCCACAGGTCGGCGGGACGTTCGTGCGGCCACGCGAGCAGCGTCGATACGCGAACGGCAGCTTGAGCTTCCAGGCGAAGTACGCGCGCGCCGCGAAGGGCAGATCCGCGCAGTCCGGCACGAGATCGAAGGCGTCGTCTTCGTTGAGCCCGAAATGGTCATAGAGCAGGTTGCGCTCGCGGTCGCGCAGCAGCGCGTGCAGGCTCGTCCACGTTTGCTCGTCATCGGGCGCGCCATCAAAGAGCTGCTCGACGAAGGCAGCCCACAGATTGTTGGTATCGGGCTCCCAGCGAAAGCGCGGCTCCCACACCGCTGCGCTCGCGCTCGGCTCCGGGCGTTGCGGCTCGCGCACGGCGATGCGCTTGCACGCGAGCGTCTTGCCGGCGTCGGTCCACAGCACACTGTAGCGGCCCTCGACCGGCGCGGGTACCTCGAGCCACACGCTGAACGGCGGACCGCCGAGCCGATGCATCGCAGCGCGTACCGGTTTGCCTTCGGGATCGAACAGCCACAGCTCGCTGCTCGCGGTGGCGGTCGTGCCGGTCGCGATCACGCGCAGGGCGTGGCCGCGCTGCGGCTTCTGCGGCGATGCGAACACGCGCGCGTTCACGTCGTCGGCGCAAGCAGCGTTTTCAGCCGGTGCGCTCGGTGGTGGTGGTGGTGGCGTCTTGGCGCGTGCAACACCAACCTCTGGAGCGCGATCGCCGAGCACCACGACGGTCGTGAGCCGCTCGATCAGCGCCTTGCGCGCGCTGCCTCGGCCGAGCTCGAGATCGCTCACGATCACGCGCTGCGTTTCGTAGATCGTCTCGCCGCCGCCCGCGCACGGCTTTACGAATTCGCCGAGCGCGTGCAGCACCATCGGCGTTGCATCTTCACGCTCTCCGAGGTGCAGCATGATGTGGCCCGGGAACGCCAGCATGACCGCGCCGTGGGCGTTCGCATTGCGGATCAGCGCGCGTTTGTCGTTCTCGTTCAACGCGCTGACATCGATCGAGAACGCTCCGGCTTGCGCCTGCCAGCCGCTATGACGCGGCAGCGCGAGATCGAAGCGCTCGAAGAGATCGAGCATCAAGCGCGAGCAATCACGCCCGCCGCCCGAATCGCCGAACCCATAGGGTGAATTCCAAAACGAGAACGCCTCCGTCAGCAGCGCTCTGCGCGTGAGCGGCCGGCGTACGGGCGTGAGCGCGACGTTGGGTGCGAGCGCGTGCAGGCCATCGGCGGCGGCGATCCATGCACGGCCTTCGGGATCCTTGGGCAGCAGCGAGCCGGCTGCGAGCGCGTGCGTGCCGCCGTCGGCATCGGTCACGCGCGTGGCCTGGGCGAGCAGCCCGCGCACTCCGTGCACGACCGTTTCGGCGAGCTTGCTCGGCACCGGAGGAGACAGCAGCGCGTCGTTGGCGATGAAGCCGCGCGCATAACGCGTTTGCGCGAGCGCGAGGCCTTCGCCAAACGGAGCCAGCACCACCACCGGGTCTTGCGCGCGGATCATGCTGCACGCGTTGCGGTCGTAGCGAATCGCGGCGTTCGGCTCGTAGAGCGAGCCCGCGTACGGACCGCAGCGCATCGGGATGTCGGCGAGCGCGACGCGCAACGCGGGAGCCAGCGTTTGCGGCAGCTCGTTTGCAAACCCAGCCAGAGCCGTCTCGGAAAGCTTCTGGCCTTGCGCGTCCACGTGGCGACCATCGGCCGCGCGCTCGCGCAAGAAGCGCAACCGGTCGCTCAGATCGCGCTCGATCGAGAGTCGCGTGACGGGCTCGAGCAGATCGCGTTGGCTCGCGAGCGCATCGCCTGGCCTGCGTCCGAGCGCTGCGTTGTACGCGTCGATCTGCGCTTCTGTCATGAGCGGCGCATCGAGCGCGGCTTGGTCGTAGCGAGCGAGCCAGTACGCGAGCGTTTGTTGCTCGGGTTGCACGCCGGGCAGCGGGGAGGGTGCCTTTGCGGGCGCCGGGCACTCACTCGAGCCGACGACGGGCTGAGCCTGCGCGGTGGCATCGGCACCCGCGTCGCGCGTTGCGCCACATGCGAGCGCGCAGGCGAGCGCGCATAGAAGGCCGAGCTCGAGCACGGAACGAGCCGCGGCGCTGCGCGGCGGCATGAACGGCGTGGCCGCGAGGACAGCGCTTGCTGGGCGAAGCACGCGCGGAGCATAGCGTAGCGACTCGGCTGCGCTCGATCGCAAAGGCCAGAACGCGCAAAGGCCCAGAACCCATAGACCGAGCGTTCCAACGCTTTGCCGATTGATTCCGACACCTGCCCCGCGATACGCACCCCCCATGATGATTCGGGCAGTGATCTTCGATCTCGGCGGCGTCGTGCTCGGCTCGCCTCCCCAAGCCTTTCGCGCGTACGAGGCCGAGCGCGGGATCGAAAACAACTTCTTGAACCGCATGGTGCTGCGCAACGGCCGCGCCAGCGCCTGGGCGAAGCTCGAGCGCGGTGAGCTCGATATGCCGAGCTTCTTCACCGCGTTCGACGCCGAGGCCGCTGCCGATGGCGTCACGATCTCGACCGCGGAGCTGATGCACCGCGTCGCGCTCGCTTCGCTGCCGCGACCCGAGATGGTGCTGGCCGTGCGCAAGATCCGCGAGCACGGGTTAAAGGTCGCAGCGCTGACGAACAACTGGGCGTCCGAAGATCAGAACGGCAAGATGGATCTGCTGCGCGCCGAGTTCGACGTGTTCATCGAGTCGGTGATCGCAGGCGTGCGCAAGCCCGAGCCGCGCATCTACGAGATCGTGTGCGAGCGGCTCGGCGTACAGCCGAGCGAAGCGGTGTTCTTGGATGACCTCGGCCCGAACCTCAAGCCCGCGCGCGCGATGGGCATGACGACGATCAAAGTCGATGAGGTCGAGCCGGCGCTGATCGAGCTCGAGCGCGTGCT
>JAYUYY010000004.1:0-3229 GCA_043752225.1 Sandaracinaceae bacterium
CTCGACCGTGATCACGTCTTTGCCGTTCGTTCCAAACTCCGGAACGATCGCCGCTGCGCGCTCTGCGATGTCGAGCTCACCGCGCTCGATCAGCTGCCACGCGAGCACCGAGGTAATCGCCTTGGTGCACGAGAACACGCAGAACAGCGTGTCGTTCGTCGCCGCTGCTTCGACGCCACCGTGCTTCACGCGCCCGAAGGTGCGGAACGTCGCGAGCTTGCCTTCGCGCGCGACTGCGATCTGCGCGTTCGGCAACACGCCATCGCGCACATCGCGCTCGACGCGCTCGAGCAACGCGGCGATTTTTTGAGAATCGATCCCTACGGCCTCGGGAGCTTCGGAGAGAAACGCGCGGTTCAGCATGCTGCTCAATACCGCGACAGGGCGGGCTCGCGATATCGCCTTTGCGCTTGATGAGCCGCGTCCGCGAGCGGCGCGGCTAAGCCGCAGCGTTGCCGCCCGCGACACCACCAGATTCGGTACGCCAGCGAAGGACAACTCGCGCTCTCCGCCCGTTTTCGGTCCAGAGGAAATAAGCTCCCAGAGCAACCCAGCGCACCGCGGCGTACCGCGATTGAGGAACCGACCATGATCGAGTGGAGCGAAGAGCACCTGGCGTTTCGCGATGTCGTGCGGCGTTTCATCGACAGCGAGATTCGGCCGCGCGTCGACGAGCTCGAGCACGGCGATACGCCTCCCTACGAGCTGCTGCGCAAGCTGCTCCGGACGCTCGGCATCGCGGAGTTTCAAAAGCAGCGCTTCATCGCGCAGCTCGCAGCCGAGAAGCTCGCGGCGACGCAGCCCAAGGCGGTCGAGGAAGATCAGAAAGCGCCCAAGCCCGCAAAAGAGGGCAGCAGCGGGCGAGGCGACGCCGCCGCGCTGCAGCTGATCCTCGTGATCGAGCTGTGCCGAGTGTGCCCGGGCATGGTGACCGCGATGGGCGTCAGCTCCGGGCTCACTGCCGGCACGATCATGTCGCGCGGCACGCTCGCGCAAAAGGAACGCTACGTCCCCGAGCTGCTGACGCTCGACAAGATCGGCGCCTGGGCGATCACCGAGCCGGGCTCGGGCTCGGATGCCTTCGGCGCGATGAAGTCCACCTGCCGCCGCGAGGGTGACGACTACCTGCTCAACGGCAACAAGACCTTCATCACCAACGGCCCCTACGCCGACACGCTGATCTTCATCTGCAAGCTCGACGACGGCACGACCGCGCCCGAGAAGCGCAAGGTGCTCAGCTTCATCCTCGACAAGGGCATGCCCGGGCTCACGCAGAGCAAGCCGCTGCGCAAGATGGGCCAGCACTCATCGCCGACCGGCGAGCTGTTCCTCGACAACGTGCGCGTCACGAAGGATCGGCTGCTCGGCGAGACCGAAGAGATCTCGTATCGCACCGGTGCGCGCGACACGTTCTCGAGCGAGCGCAGCGGCACGCCTGCGATGGCGCTCGGCATCGTCGAAGAGTGCCTCAGCCGTTCTGTCGAGTACGCCAAGACGCGCGTGCAGTTCGGCCGCACGATCGGCGAGTTCCAGCTGATCCAGCAGAAGCTCGCGCTGATGGAAGTGGCGCGCATGAACATCCAGAACCTGGTGTTCCGCCAGATCGAGCTGGCCGCGCTCGGCAAGCGCATGAGCTTCGCCGAGGCCTCCGCCGGCAAGCTCTACAGCGCGCAGGCCGCGATGCACGTCGCGCTCGAGGCCGTGCAGGTGTTCGGCGGCAACGGCTACATGGCCGAGCACCGCGTCGAGCAGCTATGCCGCGACGCGAAGGTCCTGCAGATCTACGCCGGCACCGACGAAATCCAGACCTCGCAGATCGCGCGCGACCTGCTTTCACGCTGATTTCGCGCTAGCGTTCGCGCCGCTCATGCCCGAGATCACCCAGCTCGCTTCGCTCCCCCGCGGCACCAAGCTCCTGTTCGGCGGCGACAAGCTGATCGCCGTTCCGGACGCGATCGCCGATCGCTTCGCGCCCGGTGACTCGGTCGTGATCGCGGAAGCCACGCACGAGGTGCTGTTGATCCCCGCGGCCGAGCGGCGGATCGCAAACGATCAAGTCTCGCGCGCGCTCGAGGCGTTCGAGAGCGTGCGCAGCGCGAGCGACGCGAGCATCGCGCTGTTCTTCGAGACCTTCGCGCGCCGGCTCGAGGACGACCCGACCTGGTTGGCGATCGAAGAAGCCAACGCGCGCGATGTCGCGAGCGCCAAACAGCGCGGCCGCTCGACGACTCGGCTTGCGACCAGCGCCGCGATGCGCGCGAGCATGATCGAAGGCCTGCGCGGCTGGACCGCTGCTGCGAGCCGCCGCGGCCAAGTGCTCGAGACCGTGCAGCACGAAGGCTGGCGCGCCGAGCTGGTCGGCGCCGCGCTCGGCGTGGTCGCGTTCGTCTTCGAAGGCCGCCCCAACGTGCTCGCTGATGCGACGGGCGTCTTGCGCAGCGGCAACACCGTCGTGCTGCGGATCGGCCGCGACGCGCTCGGCACCGCGCGCTGCATCATGGAGAGCGCGCTGCGCCCCGCGCTGCGCGAAGCCGGCTTGCCCGAGCACAGCGTGTGCTTGATCGAGAGCAGCGAGCACGCGAGCGGCTGGGCTTTGTTTTGCGACAAGCGCCTAGGCCTTGCGGTCGCACGGGGCAGCGGTCCTGCGGTGGCGACGCTCGGCTCGCTGGCGCAACAGGCCGGCGTGCCGGTCAGCCTTCACGGCACCGGCGGCGCGTGGATCATGAGCTCGAGCACCACCGACGCGCGCGATCTCGAAGCGGTCGTCGCCGGCGCGCTCGATCGCAAGGTCTGCAACACGCTCAACGTGCTGTGCATCGAGCGCGCGCGCGCCGCAGAGCTCGTGCCCTTCGCCCTGCGCGGCATGGCGGAGGCAGGCGCGCGTCGCAATCAGTCGTTCAAGCTGCACGTGCTCAAAGGCGGCGAGTCGTTCGTGCCGAGCGAGCTGTTCACGCGCTCGATCGCCGTGCAGCGCGCAGAAGGCGCCGTGCAGGAGGCCGCAGCCTCGCTGCTCGACGAAGCCCGCTTGAGCCACGAGTGGGAGTGGGAAGACACGCCCGAGCTCACGCTGGCCGTGGTCGACTCGCTCGATCACGCGATCGCGCTCTTCAACCGCTACAGCCCGCAGTTCATCGCCAGCTTGCTCAGCAGCGATGGAGCAGAGCACGCGCGCTTCTACGAGCGCGTCAACGCGCCCTTCGTGAGCGACGGGCCGACACGCTGGGTCGAT
>JAYUYY010000005.1:0-3222 GCA_043752225.1 Sandaracinaceae bacterium
TGCACCGTGCGGCGCAAGCCGGTCTCGAAGGTCTGCTTCGGCGTCCAACCGCACTCGCGCATCAGCTTCGCAGGATCGATCGCGTAGCGCAGGTCATGGCCGGGGCGATCCTTGACGTACGTGATCAACCCGAGCAGCTCGGACTTCGGCGAGCTCGTGAGCTCCGCGACGATCTCGCAGATCCGGTGCACGACATCCACGTTGCGCTGCTCGTTGTTGCCGCCGACGTTGTAGGTCGCGCCGAGCTCACCGTGCTCGATCACCGACCAGATGGCTTCGCAGTGATCCTCGACGTAGAGCCAATCGCGCACGTTGAGGCCTTGCCCGTAGACCGGCAGCGGCTTGCGCTCGAGCGCGTTGGCGATCATCAGCGGGATCAGCTTCTCGGGAAACTGCAACGGCCCGTAGTTGTTCGAGCAGTTGGTGATCTTCACCGGCAAGCCGTACGTGCGGCAGTACGCGCGCACGAGGTGATCGCTGGCCGCCTTCGAGGCCGAGTACGGGCTCGACGGATCGTAGGGCGTCTCTTCGGTGAAGAGGCCTGTGTCGCCGAGCGAGCCGTAGACCTCGTCCGTGCTCACGTGATGAAAGAGCGCGCCCGGGCGGCTCGCGGAGTGCTTGCGAAACGCCTCGAGCAGGTTGAACGTGCCGACGATGTTGCTCTGCACGAACTCGCCTGGCGCGACGATGCTGCGGTCGACATGGCTCTCGGCCGCGAAATGAACCACCAGGCCCGGCTTGGCTTGCTCGAAGAGCGCCTCGACCTGGTTGCGGTCGGCGATATCCACCCGCTCGAGCCGGTAGCTCGGCAACTTCTCAATCGCCCGCAAGCTCGCGAGGTTCGCGGCATACGTGAGCTTGTCCGCATTGATGAACACGCGCTCCGGAAAGCGCGGTACGGAAAGGTTCAAAAAATTGGCGCCGATGAAGCCTGCGCCGCCCGTGACTAGAATAGGATCTGCTGATCGCATGCCGACTTGGCTCCGGCTCTTACCAGCAACCGCATGCCGCCGCGAGCGCGACCTCGTCTCGGGGCGAGAAGATGTGCGTCGCGGTGGTCGCTTCGGAGCCGCCGCCAGGCTACGCTTTCGCGCTTCTCCTGGCTCGGCCAATACCGGGCCGCTCCTCTTTCGTCCCAAACGGCTTAACCCCAAAGGGCTTTCATGATCGCGCAGGGAATCATCCTCGCCGGCGGCACGGGCACGCGGCTGCATCCGCTGACCAAGGGCATCAGCAAGCAGCTGATGCCGATCTACGACAAGCCGATGATCTACTTCCCGCAGACCACGCTGATGCTGGCGGGGATCCGGCGCGTGCTGATCATCACCACGCCGCACGAGCAGGGGATGTTCAAGGCCCTGCTCGGCGACGGCTCACAGTGGGGTATGGAGCTCGTTTACGCCGTGCAACCGAGCCCCGATGGCTTGGCGCAAGCCTTCATCATCGGCCGCGACTTCATCGGTGGAAAACCTTGCGCGCTGGTGCTTGGTGACAACATCTTCTACGGCCACGGCCTGAGCGCCGTGCTGCAAGAAGCCGCGAGCCGAACAGAGGGGGCGACTGTGTTCGGCTACTGGGTGAAGAACCCGGACGCGTACGGCGTGGCCGAGATGGGCCCCGACGGACGCGTGATCGGCCTTGAGGAAAAGCCCGCAAAGCCGAAGTCACACTACGCCGTGACAGGTCTCTATTTCTACGATGCGAACGTCGTCGAGCTGGCCTCCTCGCTCAAGCCGTCGCCGCGCGGCGAGCTCGAGATCACCGATCTGAATCGCCGATACCTCGAGCAGGGATTGCTCCGGCTCGAGAAGCTCGGCCGCGGCTACGCCTGGCTCGACACCGGCACCCCCGACGCCCTTTTGCAGGCCGCGAACTTCATCCAGACCATCCAGCACCGCCAGGGCTTGCAAGTCTCCTGCCCGGAAGAGATCGCGTTTCGCCAGGGTTGGATCGGGCCGACAGAAGTGGCCCAGATCGCCGCGCAGCTCAGCAAGACCGCGTATGGGCAGTACCTCAGCTCGCTCGTCACGGATCCGCACGAAGACTGATCCGTCAGCAGCCGCACCTCACCCTTCACCGCAATAAGCCAACGTGTCTCGAGCCCGCAAACAAGATCGCTTCTTATCGGCCCTCGCCGTGAGCTACCGCGAGCCCACGTCCAATGAGCCCAGCTTGGGCTCGTGCGTCGACATCTCGCCTTCGGGCATGTTCATCGAGACCGTGCGACCCGCAGCACGCGGCGTGCTGGTGCGCTTCGAGTGCGTATGCACCGAGCCTCAAGGCGTCGTGCGCGGCACGGCACGCGTCATGTGGATCCGACCGCACAACGACGCGCAAGGTCGCGCCGGCATGGGCGTTCGCTTCGTGCGGCTCGAGCCCGGCAGCACCCGCATCATCGACGAGCTGATCGCGCGCACCGCGCCCAATCCCGAAGCCCGCCTGCAGAGCGACGGTCCCGAAGCACGACGGCACAGCGATGAGCCCTCCGTAGTACTGACCGCGGAGCGCACGATCGGCCCCACCAATCGCTCGAGCTCCGTGCCGCCGAAAGGCGGTATGCGCGCTCCGACGCTGCGCGGCATGATCCCCGCGGACGTGCGTTCGGCTGCTCGTTCGGACGCTCGCTCAAACTCGAACAATCCGCCATCAGCGCGGCGCAGCGAGCCGCCCAGCTACCGCGGCGGACCGTCGGCAAATCCGCTGCCGGATGCCCGAAACGCCGCAGGCTCGAATGCGTTGCGCGAGCGCGTGGCCGCTTCAAGTCGTGCTCCTGCCGCGCCCGGCAGCTCGACGTCGGTCACGACGTCCACGACTTCCGCCGTTTCAGACGGCACGAATCGCTCGACCACGCCCGACGGAAGCACGACCTCGCCCGCCTCCGACGACGCGAGCCAAAAGCCGTCGAGCAAGAGCTTGAACGCGACCGTGCACAACCTCGCGCCCCCTCCGGAGCTCCTCAGCTCGCCGAGCGGGAACGCGCCGCGGCACGGCTCGGATCACGCGCTGGGCGTGCCGTCGCCCCCTCCGCCGCCGTGGAAAGCTCGGCAGAGCGAGCGCCCACCGGAGCCCGGCGGCGTCGAGGTCATCCGCTCCGTAAGCGTTTCGTCGGACGTCCGTATGCCCGATGGGCACTCCAAGGCGACCCGCGTCGGCAATCCTTCGCCCGAGGTTGTCTCTTCCCCGCCGAAGAGCTACGCGGATGCCCGTGTACACGCGAGATCA
>JAYUYY010000006.1:0-18933 GCA_043752225.1 Sandaracinaceae bacterium
GTTTCGCGTCCAGCGTTGTGCGCACCTTGTCCACCTTGCCGCGCGACACCTCGGGCCCCACATGCCTCGAGTCAGTGGAGCGTTGAGTCGGTCTACGAAATCGCCTGAGGACGATCGGGAACCGGCCGGGTCCCAAGCCCGCGCAACCGCGTGCGAGCGGCTTCGACCCCGTGAGCGCACTTCAAAGGGACCCAGCAAGGTTGACAGGGTGTAGGGCGTACATCTACAGTGACTTACCTACGCAGATCTCGCACGCGGGCTTGTAGCGTTTTTGACACGAGACCCGGCGACGAGGGCGGTTCCTGGCGCAGCAGCCAGGCGTAAGCAGGCCGCGCTGAGAAAAGCGCAGCGCTGTCGCAACAACTGAGCGTGCCGGTGCGTACGAGCATTGGGTGCGAGCAGCGAGCCGGACTGTCCGGTCGCTGAACACTCAGGTGTGACTGCAAGTTTTTTCAAGCGTGCAAAATTTCTGACAGGAAAGGCAGCGGACAAGCCCATGTCGGTCGCGAAGTTGATCGGTTCTGAGAGCATTCCCAAGCAGGAGGCATTGCCTCTACGAAGCCGAGCGCGGGCACGAAACGTGCTTACGTTTCAACTCCAGCGGCCGCTACCGCTGTGCGTTCAGAGCGTTCAGTCGGCGACCAGGCGAAAGCTCGAAGTCATTCGAGCGCAGATGCCCGTCGAAACAGCGTCAACCCGCCTAAGGAGACAGCCATGGCCGAGCTAGCGATGAGCGAGTCCACAGTTGCGAACGAGGCCAATCAGGACATTGAAGTCGCGGAGCGATCCGAGCTGACTCACGGTGACACCGAAAAGGTCTTCAAGCAGCTCGACCGCGAGTCCGGCGGCGACAGCACCTTGTCGCGATACTTCCGTGAGATGGCGCAGCACCGTGTGCTGACGCCTAAGGAAGAGGTCGAGGCGGCAGTGCTCGTCGAGCGTCTCGAGATCGGTTTTTGGGAAGCGCTGCTCTCCTACGCGCCAGCGTACGAGACCGTCGCATCGGTGATCGAGCGGCACATCTCGGCAGACGTCGAGATGAAAATGCCCGATGAGGTGGCAGCTCTGCGCAAGCTCTCGCGCGTCGCAAAGCGCGGCAAGCTGAGCAAGACGTCGCAGCCGAGCTGGGACAAGCAAGTCGCTTCGCTCTCGAAAACGATGCGTGTTCTCGACAACGATCGCATCTTCGTCAACGAGTCGTGTGAAGCGGTGCATCGCCTTGCGGGCATGTACTCGGCCGAGCGCGACATCGAAGGCGATGAGGTTCGGATCACCTCGGCGTTCAAGCGCTACTTGAGCGATGTGGTGAGCGCGCGGCGGGCGCAAAGCGAAGCGAAAAACCGCTTCGTCGCAGCGAACCTGCGGCTCGTCGTGTCGATCGCGCGCCGCTACAACCGCGGTCGGCTGCCGCTGATCGATCTCATTCAAGAGGGCAACATCGGCCTGATGAAGGCGGTCGAGCGCTTCGATCACACCCGCGGCTATCGCTTCAGCACCTATGCATCGTGGTGGATTCGCCACGCCATCAGCCGTGCGCTCGCGGATAAGGGCCGTGCGGTTCGTATCCCCGTGCACATGCTCGACACCTACAACCGCGTTGCGCGCGCCACGCAGAGCATCTCGACCCGCACGGGCGAAGCTCCTTCGCCCGCGCAGCTCGAGGAGGAAACCGGCATCTCGGCAGAGAAGCTCGAGAAGATCCGCGGCTACTGGGCTGAGACGCCGTTCTCGCTCGATCGTCCGGTCAACGATGAAGACGGGCGTAAGTTCATCGACTTCCTAGAAGAAGAGAACACGCCTGACCCCTACGAGAACCTCGTCAGCGCGAGCTGGTCGACGGAAGTACAGCGCCTGCTTACGACGCTCACGCCCATGGAGGCGCGGATCCTGCGCTGGAGGTTCGGCCTCGATGAAGAGGACGAGCTCACGCTCAAGGAGATCGGCGACAAGTACAACCTGTCGCGCGAGCGCATCCGCCAGCTTCAAGAGCAAGCGCTCGGCAAGATCAGGCGCCAGATCCGCGAGTAACGCGGCTCACCCCACGAACTCAGACGAGCCATCGACCAGTCGGTCGGTGGCTCGTCGCATTTTTTGAGCCGCGCTTAGACAGCACCCGATTGGCGCGACTTGGCTCACTCGGTCGACGCGTCGAGCCACGTCGATCAGAGCGCTGCGCTCAACGCGCGCTCGAGCTCCAGAGCTGCTGGGCGAGGTCGGTCGCGATCTGATCGGCGAGCGCGCGCGCAGCGTGCTGCTTACCGGCAACTCCGTTGGCGAGCACGCTGAACGCGAAGGCTTGCTCCGGCTTGGGACCGAGCACGTAGCCGGAGAGCGCGATCGCATCGTTGAGCGTTCCGGTCTTGGCGCGCACGACGCTCGGCGAAGGCAGCTGATCGAGACGGTTCGCGAGCGTTCCGTCGACGCCGCCGATCGCGAGCTGCGCGATGTACTCCGACCGAATCGCCGCGTCCGAGTGCACCGACGCCAAGAGCTGGGTGAGCTGCGACGCGCTCATCAGGTTGCCGTTGAAGAGCCCTGAGCCATTCGCGACGACCATCCCGCCGGTCGCGATACCGCGACGCTTCAACACCTCGAGCACGTGCTTGGCCGCGTCTTGCGAGCGACCGGGAACCTTCACGCGCTCGGCAGCGAGCGTCTTGAACACCATCTCCGCGACGAAGTTGTCGCTGTCTTTGCCGACCGCAGCGAGCACATGCGAGAGCGGCGGCGAGGCGTGCGCGGCCAACAATGGCAGGGTCTTGGGCATCGCAGCGATGCGAACGCGCCGCGGCACTTGGATGCGCAATGCGCGCAGCGCATCGATCAGGACTTGGCCGGCGTAGTCGAGCGGTGACTCCACGCGGCGGCGATAGCTGAGCATCCCGATGCCGGGCGGCACGCTGCCCGACAGGCGCAACGAGAGGCGGTCCGCTTTGGTCGACTGAACCGCGACCACGCTCGGAGGCCCTGCGCGCGTGACGATCTCGTTCACGACGGCAAAGTAACCTTCGCCGTCGAGCGCGACGCGTGCGGGCGCCCCTTCGGACGCGCCGGGACTAACGCGCAACGTGTACGCGTTGCCGTCGATCGATGCCGCCGCGACTGCCGCGCGAAACGGCGCGACCTCGTTGGGCTGTTGCTCGAAGGCGGGCGGCAGCACCTGGTCGTCGAAGTAGCTGCCGTCGACGATGACCTCGTCGACGCTGCGCACGCCGCGAGCCACGAGCTCTTGCGCGAGCACCACCAGGTCGGCGGCGTGCAGAGTTGGATCGCCGAAGCCGCGCAATACGAGGCCGCCGCGAATCGCGTCACCCTGGATCTGACCGTAGAGGCCGGTGCGCATGCGGAACGACGGACCGAGCTCGATCAGGGCGACCGCGGCGGTCACCAGCTTCTGATTCGAGGCCGGGTTGCGCGGGACGTCGGCGTGATGCGCGAGCACGGGTCTGCCGCTCTGCAAATCGACCACCGAGACGCTGACGTCCTCGCCGAGCGCCGCGGCCGCGATATGTGCTTGCAGCTTGCTGCCGAGCGCGCTGGCTTCGGGCGCCACCGCCGTTTGAGCGCGCGCAGGCGTTTGAGCGCGCGCAGGCGGGACGTGCACGCACATCGCGAGCGCGCATACGAGGTAGAGGTACCAGCCGTACCAGTTGCCGTGACGCAAGCGCATCGCTCGAGCTACCGTCCGAAGGGATGGCTTGTAGCCCTCTCGGTCTGCGCTCGCAACGTTCCTCGCAGGACGACTCGCGCGCGCGGATCATGGCGTTGCTGTTCGTGATGGTCTGGGCCGCTGCGTGTGCGAGCGAACGGCGCGAGGACGACGCGATCGTCGTGCTGTTGCCGCGCGACGTGCAAGAGCTCGATCCGCGCCTCACCGGCGATGCATACGGACACAAGGTCTCACGCCTGTTGTTCGCTTCGCTCGTCACGATCGATCCGCAAACTCTCATGCCGGTTCCCGACCTTGCGCAGAGCGTCGAGGAGATCGATCCCCAGACGTATCGCGTGCGCCTGCGGAAAGGCTTGCAGTTCAGCGACGGGAGCGCGCTCGACGCGCAGGACGTGCGTTCGACGTTCGAGAGCGTGGTGGATCCGGCGCTCGGCAGTCGCTACGCGAGCACGTATCGACGCATCGCGCGCATGACGGTCGAGGATCCGCTGACGATTCGCTTCGAGCTCACGGGTCCGCACGCGACGTTCGTGACCGATCTAGAGCTGCCGGTCGTTCGCGCCGAAGATCGCGCGCACGCGATCGGCGGAATTCGCAGCCCGCCGCCGATCGGATCAGGGCCGTACGTACTGCAGGAGCGCGTCGACGGACGAATCGAGCTGGGCGCGAATCCGCATTGGCACCGCGGGCGCGCACATCGAACGCACGTTCGACTGCTGGTGGTGCGCGATGACAACACGCGCGCGTTGCGCTTGCTCGCAGGGGCGGGCGACTTGGCGATCAACGCAGTGCCACCGCTGCTCCTACCGCTCTTCGAGCAACGCGCCGGCTTTGTGGTGCAGAGCGTCGCTGGCGCCGGCACGACGTACCTCGGCTTGAACCTCGAGGCGCCGGCATTCGAGGACCCGCGCGTGAGGCAAGCTCTCGCCTACGCGATCGATCGGCCCGCGCTCATCCGCAACAAGCTCGCCGGACGCGCGCGGATCGCGAACGGCTTCTTGCCGCCTGGGCATTGGGCCGAGGCGAGCGGTGAGGGCTATCGCTACGACCCCAAACACGCTGTTCAGCTGCTGGAAGCGGCAGGCAAGCACGCGGACGAAAGCGGGCAGCGCCTACGCTTGACCCTGCGCTGTGGCAGCGATCGCGCGCGTGTTTCGATCGCGCGCGCGATCGCCGCGATGCTCGCGGACGTCGGCGTGGTGGTCGATGTCCGCCCGACCGAGACAGCGAGCGTGCTGGCCGCGCTCAATCGCGGCCAGTTCGAGCTTACGTTTCTGCAGGTGCCCGAGGTCGTCGAGCCGCATCTCTTGTCCTGGTTCTTCGGCTCCGACCACGTTCCGGGGAAGGGCGTCGAGGGCGCCAATCGCTGGCGCTTGCGCTCGGCTGCGCTCGATCACGCGCTCGAAGAAGGCCGCAGCCACACCGATCGCGCGACGCGTCTGCGCGCGTATGCCACGGCCAACCAAATCTTGCAGCGCGAGTTGCCGGTCATCCCGCTTTGGCACGAAGACGTCGTCGTGGTCATGGGCGCGCGCGCGGGCGGCATGAGCGTATCGCGTCTCGCGCGTTTCGAGCCGCTCGCGCTCTAGCGCGCACGTGTGCTACGGGACTTCGGCATGCAGAGCGACAGTCAGGCGCTTTCGGTCTTGCTCGGTGCTGCGGTCACCATCGCCGCCGGCCACACGCTGATCGGGGTCGACCATTCGCTGCCGTTCATCGCGCTCGGACGCGCGCGAAAATGGTCGCTCGGTCGCCTGCTCGCGGTCACGGCCGTCTGTGGAACCGGCCATGTGCTTTCTTCAGTCGCGCTCGGCTTCGTCGGCCTCGCGCTCGGTACCGCGCTCGATCGAATGCAGTGGCTGGAAGCGACGCGCGGCTCGATCGCCGCGTACATGCTGATCGGCTTTGGCGTGATCTACGCGGCGCGCGCTTGGCTTCGTATGCAGCGCGGCCACGCCCACACCCACGATCACAGTCATGCACATCAAGCGCATGCGCATGAGGGGCACGCGCACGACGCGCACGCGCATCTGCACGATCACCGCGACGTCGAGCACATGCATCCGCACGAGCAAGCCGGGAAAAGCAGCGCGACGATCTGGGCGCTCTTCGTTGTGTTCGCCTTCGGCCCGTGCGAGCCGCTCATCCCGCTCGTGATGGCGCCGGCCGCGCTGCATCGATGGCACTGGGTCGTGCTCGTCACGGCCGTCTTCGGCTTGGTCACGATCGCGGTGATGATGCTGGTCGTGGCGATTGGATTTCTCGGGCTCTCTCGCCTTCGTCTGACCGGCGTAGAGCGCTACGCAGACGTGCTCGCCGGCCTCACGATCGCGTGCAGCGGAATCGCCATTCAAGCGTTCGGCATATGATCCTCCGCGATCCGGTTCACGGCTTGGTCGCGTTCGAAGGCATCGCCGAGCAAGTGATCGGTCGATTGCTCGCGACGCGCGAAGTGCAGCGGCTGCGCAACGTCCGCCAGCTCGGCTTCACGTCGTTCGTGTTTCCCGGCGCGGAGCACTCGCGGTTCGCGCACTCGGTCGGCGCGGCGCACGTCATGGTTCGCCTGCTGACGCGCATGCACGCCGTGCGCTCGGTATTGCCGGCCGACCAAACGGTGGACGACGAAGCCGAGGCTGACGTGCTGGCGGCGG
Source organism: Sandaracinaceae bacterium (assembly GCA_043752225.1). GTDB lineage: Bacteria > Myxococcota_A > Polyangia > Polyangiales > JAFGIB01 > JAYUYY01. The sequence goes on from JAYUYY010000006.1 coordinate 6,322, forward strand.
TGTTGTTGCACGACCTCGGCCACGGTCCGTTCTCGCACCTCTACGAAGAGGTCTTGCCCGACGCGCGACCGCACGAAGGCTGGACGGTCGACATCATTCGCGACCCCGGAACCGATGTGCACCGCGTGCTCGCCGCGCTCTCGAGCGGGATGCCGGAGCGCGTCGCGGGCTTGATCGAAGGCCGACACCGGCTCGGCTATCTCGCGCGCTGCGTGAGCGGCACGCTCGATGCCGACCGCTGTGACTATCTGCTGCGCGACAGCCACATGACCGGCGTGCGCTACGGCATCTACGACCTCGATTGGCTCTTGCGCGCGCTGTCGTTCGGCGAGCTGCCGAGCTCGGGCGAGTGGGTGTTGGCGATCGAAGGCCGCAAGGGCCTTCCGCCGATCGAGGGCTTCTTCCTCGCGCGGCAGTTCATGTATCAGCAGGTCTATCACCACAAAGCGACGCGCTGCGCCGAGGCGCTGATCCGAGCCATCTTCATGCGCGCTGCGGAGCTCGTGCGCGCCGGCACGCCGCCATCGCCGATGCCGCCCGCGCTCGCGCGCGCATGTGTGGGCGATCCGGTGCCGCTCGGCGAGTACCTCGCGCTCGACGACGTCACGTTGCTCTCGAGCTTTCGATCGTGGGAGCACGGCAGCGATCCGATTTTGCGCGAGCTCTCCACACAGCTCGCGATGCGCGACTTGCCGAAGACGATTCCGCTCGACGAGCGCGGCGCCGAGAGCGACTGGCAACGCGCGCTCGACATCGCGCGCGAGATCGCCGGTCGGCATGGCTTGCGACCGGATCTCGCCGTCCAGCTCGATGTCGCCACCGACATCCCGTACGGCGAGCCCGATGACGCGTCGCCGGAAGGGCTCTTCGTATTGATCCGCAATCGGCCCATCGAACGCTTGGGGCGGAGCTCGTTCCTGCTCGGTCAGCTGCGCAATCAGCGCATCGCGCGTCCGCGGCTGGTGCTGCCCGCGTCGATTCGGCCGGCGGTCTTGTCGGCGATTGAGCCGCTGTTAGGCGCTCGCGATTCGTAGGGCGATTGGGATCGCGGCTCACCGCGCCTCTTTTTGCCCGAACACGCACGGGGCATCGACTGGGTTGGGCCGCGGCCTTGCGCCGTGTCACGCCCCCGGGGCATAACTCCCGCCTCAATCCGCGGCAGGGCGGACAGATGCCGCGCGACGCTCGTTCCGAGTGCTAGCTTGGTAGATGGGGCCGCCGGGGGTCGGATGGCAAAAGTTTTAGTCGTTGACGATCAACGCAACATGCGCACCACGCTGGCGCTCATGTTGGGCGACGCCGGCTACGAAGTTAAAGAGGCCTACGACGGCGAGCATGCGTGCGACATGGTCGGCGGCGATGCGTTCGACCTCGTCCTCACCGACCTCAAGATGGGCTCGACCGACGGCATCGACGTGCTGCGGCACACCAAAGAGGTCGCGCCGCTGACCGAGGTCATCGTGATGACCGCGTACGGCACGATCCAAACCGCCGTCGAAGCCATGAAGCTCGGCGCGCACGACTACATTCAAAAGCCGTTCAGCGAGCAGGAGCTGCTCATCAAAGTTCAAAAGGCGATGGAGAAGCGCCACCTCGCCGGCGAGGTCACGGTGCTCGCCGCGGAGTTCCGTGAGCGCTATCGCTTCGAGAACATCATCGGTCGCTCGGGTGCGGTGCGCGACGTGCTCGGCCGCATCGTGCGCATCGCGCCGACCGACGCGACCGTCCTCATCACGGGTGAGAGCGGCACCGGCAAAGAGCTCGTCGCCAAAGCGATCCACGCGAACTCCAAGCGTGCCTCCCGGCCATTCGTGACCGTGAACTGCGCGGCCATCTCCGAGACGCTGCTCGAGAGCGAGCTGTTCGGTCATGCCCGCGGCTCGTTCACGGGTGCGGTCAACGCGCGGCGCGGCCTCTTCGAAGAAGCCGACGGCGGCACGTTCTTCTTCGACGAGATCGCCGAGACGTCTCCGTCGTTCCAAGCCAAGTTGCTGCGCGCGATTCAGGAAGGCGAAATCCGCCGGCTCGGAGAGAGCCGCTCGCTGCACGTCGACGTGCGCATCGTCGCGGCGACCAATCAGGATCTGCAGCAATCGATTCGCGACAAGTCGTTCCGCCAGGATCTCTACTACCGCTTGAACGTCGCCCGCTTCGTGCTCCCGCCGTTGCGCGAGCGCCGCGAAGACATCCCGCTGCTGGTCGATCACTTCCTGGACAAGTGCAACAAGAAGATGAGCCGTCGCGTGACGCTCGGTCCTGCCGTGCTCGAGTACCTGATGGACTACCCGTTCACGGGCAACATCCGTGAGCTCGAGAACATGGTGGAGCAGGGCGTCGCGCTCTCCGAAGGTGGGACGATGCGCCGCGATGACATCGTCCCGATCGATGCCGAGCCGAGCTCGGTCGATCGCAGGGCGCGCTCGATGCAAGAAGTGATCGATGAAGCGGAAGCGCAGGCGATCCAATCGGCGCTGCGCGAGGTCGACGGGAATAAGGAGAAGGCGGCAGAAATGCTCGGCCTCAGCCCCACGACTTTGTGGCGGAAGATGAAGCGGCTGAGCATCGACGTGCCGCGCGCCGGCTAATCGAGCCGACCTCAACCGCGGCTGCTGTGTCCCGCAGCGTGGTTAGCTGGAGACGGTCACGCCCGATTCCCGTGGCAAGGCCCCATGCATCGTTGAAACGGGCCATTTCAATCCGGCAACGTGCGGCGCGGGGTCAGGCACCCCTGACCAATACAGGTGCGTCCCACTGGGTTGGACCACTAATTTCAATCGTTTCGAGGGCTTCCAACCCGCCGAGCACTGGCCCCGGTGATGGCCGCCCGTCCGTCGGCCGGCGGCACGCGTTTTGCTGAATGCAGCAGTGGAGCGACTCGACGCATTCGTGGCTCCAGTCGTATTGCCGAGGAGCACACGCAGTGCCGCATAGCATTTTGATCGTAGATGACGACGGTCCGTTGCGCCGAAGCCTCCGCCTAGGTCTCGAGGTCCTGGGCTTTGCAGCGCACGAGGCTTCGAATAACTCTGCAGCCGTCGAGCTGCTCGATCGCCAGCCGATCGCGCTCGCGATGATCGACGTCTGCAAGCCCGAAGAGGGCGGTTTGCAGCTCGTGCGCAGGCTGCAGTTCCGGCACCCCCGTCTACCGATCGTATTGACCAGCGGTGCGTGCTGGAGCCGCCGGGACCTGACGCCCTCGCTGCACAACGTGATCGCGTTCGTCCCGAAGCCTTATAACCTGGATGAGCTAGCCAGTTTTCTTCAGCGCAAGCTCGAACAAGCCGCCGCAGGCTGACGAGCCGACGCCGAGGCAAGCGATTGTCGGCGTCATTCGCTGCCTTCGCGCCGTATCCCGAATGCGCGCATCTTCTTGTGCAAGTGCGTGCGCTCGAGCCCGAGCGCGAGCGCAGCGCGCGAGATGTTCCACTCGCACGTGCGCAAAGTCGCGCGGATGAACTCCGTCTCGGCTCGATCGCGAAACGCGCGAAGGGTGAGTCGCTCGCTGGTCTCGACCGGCACCCGGAACGCGTCGTCGGTCGCGACGGTTGCGGCGGGCACGCCACCGCCTTGATCCGGCTCGAGCACGTCGTTTCCCGGATCAGCTTGCGATAGCCAATCGCTCGGCACGTCGTCGACAGTGATCGTCGGGCCGCTCAGGATCACCATGCGCTCGACCACGTTTCGCAGCTCGCGCACGTTGCCCGGCCAAGGCCTGCGCTGGAGCAGGTCGAAGACCTCCGGATCGGCTGGCTTTTCGCGACCGCCGTACTCGCGACAGAAGTGCTCCAAGAACGAGTGCGCGAGGATCGGGATGTCTTCGATGCGCTCGCGCAGGGCAGGGCTGCGGATCGGCACGACGTTCAGGCGAAAATACAGGTCCTCGCGAAACTGGCCACGCGCGACCTCCGCGTCCATGTCTTTGTTGGTCGCCGCGATAACGCGCACGTCGACCATGATCGGCCGCTCGCTGCCGACGCGTGTGATCTCTCCGCTCTGCAGCGCGCGCAGGACCTTGGCTTGGGCGCCCAGGCTCATGTCGCCGATTTCGTCGAGAAAGAGCGTGCCGCCATTCGCGACCTCGAACATGCCCTTCTTCCGGCCGTGCGCGCCGGTGAACGCGCCGCGCTCGTGGCCGAAGAGCTCACTCTCGATCAGCTCCGCCGGGATCGCCGCGCAGTTGAGCATCACGAATGGAGCTGCGATGCGATCGCTCAGTCGGTGAATCGCGCGCGCGATCAACTCTTTGCCGGTGCCGCTCTCACCGGTGATGAGCACGCGTCCGCGCGTCGGTGCGACCTTCTCCAAAGCCGCGAAGAGCTGCTTCATGACCGGCGCTTCGCCGATCATCTCGTACCGATCGTGCGACTCCGCGCGCAGCCGAGCGACCTCGCGCTCGAGCTTGTGCGAGCGCAGCGCATTCTCGACGCTCACGAGCACGCGGTCGCGATCGAGCGGCTTCTCGAGGAAGTCGTTCGCGCCGACCTTGACCGAGTGCACCGCTTCGCCGAGCGAGGCGTGGCCCGAGATCATGATCGCGGGCAAGCGCTCGAAGCCGGGACGCTTGCGGATTTGCTCGAGCACCTCGATGCCGCTCATCTCCGGCAAACGAATGTCGAGAATGATCAGCTCGATGTCTTCTTCGTCGAGCAGCCGCAACGCTTCCTCGCCCGTCGCGGCTTCGGAGACCTGATAGCCAGGCCCCTCGAGCACCATGCGCAACGTGCGCCGAATGTTCTTCTCGTCATCGACTACCAGGACGCGCGCGGTCATGCGCCGCATCCTAACAGCAGCCGTGCGCTAGTCTTTCGGCTCTGCGACGGTCGATGTCGCGGCTGCCTTGGGCTTAGCCGCGGTCGCGGGCTTGGTTTCGGCCAAAAGCCCGCGCGCGCGGGCTGCGACCGACGTGATCGCGCTCGCCTGCTCGAGCAGCGCGCGAGCGGTCGTCTCGTTGCCGAGCTCTCGCTGGCAAAGCGCGAGCTCGATCAACGCGCTGCCTTTGGAGGCTGGATCCTTGATCGCCTGCTGGTACACCGGCAGCGCAGCCGCACAGCCTTTGCTCGCGCGCAGCTCACGAGCCATCACGAGCGCGCTCTTGCTGCTGTCTGCCCCGGCGGCGGACTCCTGAACCGCGATCGCCGTACGCGCTTCTTTCTGCGCGGGCCGGGCGGGACTTGGAGCGGGCGAGGGCGCTCGCGCTGCACTGCTCAAGGCACGGTCGAGCAGGTCATCGACGCTGCGGGGCCCAGCAGCGCTGTTTGCAGCGCCGCTGCTCAGACCGCCCAGGGGTTCGCTATCGCTCTTCGGAAATGCATCCGGCGCACGCTTGGCCTTCGCAGCGGAGCGAGATCCGACGGCGGCACCTTCTTGCAAGCTCGGGGAAGCGGAGTCGCCGAGCACCGAATCGAGGTTGTCGAGGTCGAGCTCGTTGCCCTTTTGCGGGCTGGCCTCGCCGCTCGGTGCTGCGGCCGCGACAGCTTCAGCCTCGGCAGGCGCGTCTTCGGCCTTCTGCTCTTCGCTCGTCTGCACCCGATACGCATTCGCGGCCTCGGCCATCTCTTCGCGCGAGCGAATGCGGCGGCTGCGAGCATCGACCGCGAGATCGAGCGGCTCGGCCGGTGCGAGCCCAGGGGTCGGCGCAGCTTCGCCTTCCGGATCGGGGCTGACCACGGTGATGCCCTGACCCGACGGCATGTGCTGCAGCTCGGGCACCATCCAAACACCGAGCACCGCGACCACCATCATGATCGTCACCATCGCGACTTGCCGACCCGCGGCGAGCCGACCGATGAAATCGAGCAGCGTCTGGCCCAAGCCGACGCGAGCAGGGCGTGCGACAGCTGCGCGCGCGCTGGCTTTGGACGCCGTTGCGAAGCTCGAAGCAGCCGCGGAGCTCGCAGCTGCGCCGAGCGCGCGCTGCTTTGCATGCTGCGCTGCGAACGCCATCGCGTTGACGCGCAGTGAGGGCGGCGGCTCGAGCCACAGCAGCTCGCCTGCGGTCTGCACCGCGAGCTTCAAGCTCTCGAGCGACGCGCGGCAGCTCGCGCAGCCTTCGACATGCTCGAACGCCGCAGCGGAAAACTCGGGCGCGAGCTCTCCGTGAGCGAGGTCGAGCAACATCGGCTGGCAAGTGCGGCAGTCCATCGTGTCTTCGGTCCTCCTCTTCAACCTTCTGCGCGCGCGAGCTCTTCGCAATCCGCGAGCGCTTCCTGCAGCCGCTCGAGCGCGTAGCGCATGCGACTCTTCACCGTGTTCTCAGGCGCGCCAACCACGCCGGCGATCTCCGCGAACGACATCTGCTGAAGGTTACGCATCAAAAACACCTCGCGCTGCTCTAGCGGCAGGGCATCGACTGCGACCGCGATGCGGATTCGCAAGCTCGCGCCCATCGCGGTGCTTTCGACGTTGAGCTCGCGTGACGCGACGCGCTCGACCATTGGGGCGCCGCCGTCTTCGTGCGCGCCTTGCGGTGCATCGAGCGAGGCATGGCGCCGGTGCTTCATGCGCCGCGAGTGATCGATGCAGAGGTTGCGCGCGATGGTGTAGAGCCAAGTCGAAAACTTCGATGCGCGATTGAACTCGCCCGCGTTCTGAATGACGCGCGCAAACGCTTCCTGCGTGAGATCCGCGGCCGCATCGAGCTCGCGCACGTGACGCGCCACGAAGTTGTAGAGCGGTCGTTCGTAGCGCGTGAGCAGCACGCCGAAGGCCTCCACGTCACCCGCGAGATAACGGTTGAGCAGCTCATCGTCGGGTATCTGCTCGAGCGTCTGCCGCACCTCGCGAAGCTTCCAACCTCTCCGCCGCCACGGGATGCAAAGACACACCCTTGATCCGACGCGCCGGCAGCCTGCCGCGGTCTGGGCGTGCCGTCTCCCGCAGCACAGCGACCGCAGCATACCCGCGTCGGCGCAGCGCTCCGACTTCCCAGCAGAGACAGGCCCTTGGATGCCCGCTCGATCGGTCAGGCAGAGACGGTCTCCGCAGGCCCGTCTCAATTCGACGCCATTTCAGGGGTTTACGGCGCAGTGCTCGAAAGCTACGCGTTGACCCCCACCCCCCCCGTTGTTATAAACGCCGCACTTTCGAGAGGGGTGGCGGGCCGCTCCTCTGCTTTCCGAGCCCCGGAGACGCTTGCCATGCGGAGACTGACACTCGTTTCCCTTTCGGTTGCAGTTTGCTTATCGGCTTCTGCCGCTGCGTTCGCGCAGCAAGCAGCTGGCGTGTCGGTCACTGGAAGTGGCAGCGGCGTGCAGGCGCAAGCCACCCCGCCCGCGACACCCGCCGCACCCAAAGCTGCACCCGCTGCGCCGGTCGCAGCCACACCGACCGCGGCACCGGCGGCTGCGCCTGCTGCGCCACCCGCTGCTGCACCTGCCGCGAGCAACGCTCCGGTGGCGGAAGGTACGCCAGCCGCAGGCGCGGCGACCGCAACGCCCGGTGCGGTGACGACGACTGCAGCGCCGGCTGCTTCCGAGACGCTCGACGCCGGAACCTACAGCGTTCGCCTGCGCGACCTCGAGCAGCGAGTCAACGAGCTGAAAGAGCAGATTTTCCGCTCGAAAGCGCGTCTTTCACTGCTTGCGGAGACGGTGCTTCAAGGCGTGGTCGCCGGCTCGCATGCCCAGATCGTTCACGAGAACAAGATGGGCAACAGCTACAAGCTCGTGAAGGTCGTGTACGCGCTCGACGGCGCGCCGATCCTTAACAAGGCCGATGAAGAAGGCGGCCTCGGCGAGACCGAGCCGTTCGACGTCTATAACGGCAGCATCGTCCCCGGCGAGCACACGCTGACCGTGCAGCTCGAGTACCGCGGCCACGGCTACGGCATCTTCTCGTACCTCAAGGGCTACCGCTTCAAGGTCAGCTCGAGCCACACGTTCACGGCACCCGAAGGCAAGGGCGCAACGATTCGCATCGTCGGCTACGAGAAGGGCGGACCGACCGCTCCGCTCGAGGAACGCCCCGCCGTTCGATACATCGAGCGCGTGGATGACCTCGGTGAAAGCAAGCCGGCGGGAGGCTCCTGATGCCTCGGCAGCCGCAATGGCTGCTGGTCGCGCTGGCGTGGATCGGGATCGCAGCAGCTCCGCAGATCGTCTCCGCCCAGCCGATCGAGCGCACGCTTGGCGAATTGTCCAAGATCGAAGCCGACTCGGCGCAGCTGGTCAAAACCCCGCTGCGCAAGAGCGAGCTGCGCAGCCCGACCTATGTAGAGGAGCGTCTCGCCGACGGGGAGCTCTTTTTCCGTTTGCAGGACTACCTGAGCGCGAGCGTGATCTTGACCGACATCGTCGAGAACCACGCCAGCCACCGTGCGGTGCCGGACGCCGTCTTCCTGCTCGGCGAGTCGCTGTTCAAGGCCGGTGACTATCTCGGCGCGCGCAATCGCTATCGGATCGTGATCGAGCACGCGGAGCAGGCGAGCTACCGCCCGTTCGTACAGCGCTCACTGGGGCGCCTGATCGAGATCGCGATTCACACCAGCGACTTCACCGGCGTCGACGACTACTTCGTGCGCTTGAGCCGCTTGCCGCCCTCCGAGGTGGAGTCGGCGACGAATTACTTCCGCGCGAAGTACCTCTACAGCCTCTCTTTGCGACCGGCCGAGGACCTCGAGCTCGAGGTCGACAAGACGAAGGTCGTCGCAGAGTCGCTCGAGCAAGCGCGCATCGCCTTCGAGGCGGTCGGCGAGCGCAGCCCGTACTTTCCGCAAGCGCGTTACTTCATCGGCGTCATCTACGTGTTGCGCGGTCAGCTCGGCCCGGCGGTCGATGCCTTTCGGCGTGTCTCCAAGCTGAAGGCCACGACCGACGCGCATCGGCGCGTCGTCGACCTCGCGGCGCTCGCGATGGGTCGTATCCACTACGAGTTTGCCCACGTCGAGCACGCAATCGAGGCGTACCAGGCGGTGCCACGCACCTCGCCGCTGTTCGGAACGGCGCTGTATGAAATCGCTTGGGTGTACATCCGCATGGGTGACGCGACGCGAGCGGAACGAGCGCTCGAAGTGCTGAGCGTCGCAGTTCCGGACAGTCCGCACATCCCGGACGGCAATCTCCTGCGGGGCAACTTGCTGCTGCGCGCGGGCCGCCATGACGACGCGTCAGCGGTGTTCGAGGACGTGACCGATCAATTCGGGCCAGTGCGTGACCAGCTCAACACGCTAATCGCCAGCCGCGAGGATCCCCAGGCGTACTTCCAGCAGCTCGTGCGCGACAATCTCGAGACCTTCGATGCTGAAGCGTTCTTGCCGCCACTCGCGCTGCAATGGGCGAGCACCGAAGGCGAGATGGGCCGCGCGATGAGCACGCTGGCCGACCTCAGCCAGGCTCGACAGCTGACGCAAGAGACCGAGAGCATCGTGCTGCGGCTGCGCGGCGCGCTCTCTGGCGGCGACCCGGTCAACGTGTTCCGCGACATGCGCGTTCAGCGAGAGGGCACGACCGCGTTGCTCAATCGCCTTTCGCGCGTGCGCACGCAGCTGATCGCGGTCGATGCCAAAGCCGTCGCTTCGATCGCAAACCCGGAGTTGATCGCGATTCGGCAAAGTCGTCGCGAGCTCGAGACCAAGATGGGCGGCGCGCCGATCGACGAAGAAGATCTGCACAAGCGATCGCTGCGCGCGGTCCGCGCCTACAACGAGCTCGAGAAAGAGCTGAGCCGCGCAAAGGTCGAGCTGATGGGCATGGAAGCGCAGGTCACCGCGACCGACCAGTTCATCACGCAGACAGCGGTTGGACGCGATCCGAGCGCCGTAGGCGCGGTGCAAGCCGAGCTGACCACGCAGCGCGGCGCAGTCGGCGAGTACCGCAAGCAGATCGCTGCCCTGGCGATCGACATCGAGGGCGCGCGTTTGCACGTCGGCGTCGGCGACGCGGAATCCGAGCGCGATGAAGCCATGCGCAAGGAACACGCGGAGCTTGTGACGCAAGAGCGCGACCTGCTCAAGCGCCTCAACGCACCGCTCGATCCGCGAATCGACTCGGCGTTGATTCGCACGACCCACGCGCAAGACACGCTGGAGGCCCGCGACCTCGAGATCGACACGCTAGTCGCGGAGCGGGTGCGAGAGATGCTGGTCGTGGTCGATGAAGAGAGCGCGAAGCTCGTAGGCTACCGGACGCGCCTCGCCGAGCTCGAGACCGATGCGGTCAGCGTGGTCGGTGGCGTCGCCTACGCGAACTACCAAAAAGTCCAAAAGCGCTTCTACGACCTCGTGCTGCGCGCGGACGTGGGCATCGTCGATGTCGCGTGGGCGATTCGCGAAGAGCACCGAATGAATGGCGAGCGCCTCACGCGTGAGCGCGCGCGCTCGCTCAAGGCTTTGGCCGACGAATACCGGGACATCACCGATCAAGCGGAGAGTGCCGAGTGACTAGCGTCGTGCAACGCGTATTGACGCGCGCCATTGCGGCGAGCGTTTTGGTTTCGCTAGTGCTCGTCTCGAGCGCTAGCGCAGCACCGCCCGCCGCACCGTCGGCGCCGGCGGAGCCCGCAGCTACGGCGACCGCGGCCCAGCCGAAAGCAGCGACGGCGAAGGCAGCGGACGCCCCGTGGGGTACGCCGACCGCTGGCGGCGCCTCGCCGAGCTTCCTCGACGCATCGGATCGCCGCATTCGCGACGAGCGACCCGCGCCGACGGCCGAGCAGGTGACGGCTCTTCGTGAGCTCGAAGCCGAGATCCAACGCTTTCGCGATCTCGGCGGCGCATATCAAGACACGGTGGTCGCGCTGTTGCGCCGCGAGTACGAGCGGCAACGCCGCGAGAAGGAGAGCGCGCTGTCGCTTCAGATCACATCTGAAGAGCACTTGGAAGACTCCGCTCGTCTCGATGCGATCGCGCTATTCGAACGCTTCATCGCGCAGTACCCAGCCGATCCCACGTACACGCCCGACGCGATGTTTCGCCTCGGCGAGCTGTACTTCGAACGCGACGCGATCGCGCAGCAAGACGAGATGAACGCGTATCTCGTCGAGCGCGATCGCCGCCTCACCGCCGGCGAATCGCTCGACACGCTGATCGAGCCGGTGAAGAGCTACGCCGCGACGGTCGGGCTGTACCAAGAGCTCGTCCGCATGTTCCCCAACTACAGCAAGCTCGACGGCGTCTACTACTTGATCGGCTACTGCCACAGCGAGACCGGCGAGCTCGAGCTGGCGCGCAGCGCATGGCTCAGCTTGGTTTGCGGCAACTACTACACGTACACCGGCCTGACGGAGCCGGCGGCGACCGCGACGAGCGCCGAGACCGCCAGCGCAACTGCAGCAGCGGCGCATCCCTCGCTGACACTCGACGCACCCAAGCAGAGCGAGCCCGTGTTGACCGGAGACGATCCGTACGGACCATGCTTGCCGAAGGTCGCCGACTCGAAGTTTTGGGCAGAGACCTGGCTGCGTGTGGGCGAGTACCACTTCGACCTCGACTTCAGCCCATCTGGCCTAAACAAGGCAGTCAGCGCGTACAGCAAGGTCCTCGCGAAGCCCGAAGACCGCAACTACAACCTAGCGCTCTACAAGGTCGCATGGACGTACTACCGCGCGAGCCGCTATCCCGAAGCGCTCGAGCACTTCTGGCGCTTGGTGCAATGGTCCGACGACGAGCAGAAGCGCACAGGCCGCGGCTCCGAGCTGCGTGAAGAAGCGATCCAGTACCTCGCGATCGGCTTCGCGTACGACGACTGGAACGAGAACCAGATTCCGGATCCGCTCGAGGGCCAGCCCACCGGCCTCAAGCGCGCGCAAGATCCCAAGCTGATGCCGCAGGATCGGCCGTGGACCTCCGACGTCTACTTCCGGCTCGGCTACGTGTACTTCGACGAAGCGAAGTATCCGGACGCGGTCGAGACCTGGAAGCTCGCGCTCAAACGCTGGCCCTCCGATCGCCAAGTGCCTGAAGTGCAGAACATGATCGCGGTCGCGCACGCGCGCCACAACGAGCAAGCCGACGCGATCCTCGCGCGCGCCAAGCTGAGCGACTTCGCCGAAGGCTCGAATTGGTGGGAAGCGAACAAAGACCACCCGGTCGAGCAGCGCCGCGCCGAGCAGCTCGCTGAGGAAGCGCTGATCAACATGGCGCTCGTGCACCACCAGCGCGCGCAGTCGCTGCGCCGGCGTTGCGTCGAGCAACAAGAGCCCGCGCTGTGCTCCCAAGCGCAAGAGGAGTACCGGCTCGCGGCGCTCGCATACCGCAACTACATCAAGCGCTACCCGAACAACCCGCAGGCGTACGAGCTCGGCTACAACCTGGCCGACGCGCTCTACTGGTCGGAGAGCTACGAAGAGGCCGCCAAGGAATACTCGGCGGTTCGCGACAGCAACCTCGACGACAAGTACCTGTCAGTCGCGGCGCGACTCGCGGTCGAGTCGGTGAAACGCTTGGTCGAGATCAAGGCCGCCGCGGGCGAGATCACCGTGCGCACAGAGCCGCCGGCTCCTGAGGGAACGCCCGCGACGATCACGCCGATCCCGATGCCGCCTTTGCTCCAGGAGCTGGCGCGTGCGCGCGAGCTGTATCTCGCACGCGTGCCTGCGTCCGAGGACCAAGAGAGCGTTCGCGACTCGTACTTCTACAACAACACGTTGCTGCTCTATCTCTACGGCTATTGGGACCTC
>JAYUYY010000007.1:0-3213 GCA_043752225.1 Sandaracinaceae bacterium
CTTCGATCGCCGCCAGCATCAGCCGCTCGGTCGTGACCAAGTCCGGATCGCCCGCGCACAGGTACACCACGAGCGCTGCACGCTTCTCGCGCTCCGCGCGTTCGAACGCACTGCTGATGCGGCTCACTGTGTCCTCTCCGCGATCGCCTTGAGCACCGTGTCGAGATCTTTGTCGCCGCGGCCCGACAGGCACACGACCACGTGCTTGTCGCTGCTCAGCGTGCCCTTCAGCTTGTCCAAGTACGCGATCGCGTGGCTGCTCTCGAGCGCGGGAATGATGCCCTCGGTGCGGCACAAGCGGCTGAACGCATCGAGCGCCTCGTCATCCGTGATCGAGACGTACTCCGCGCGACCGGTGTCCTTGAGATACGAATGCTCGGGACCGACCGACGGGTAGTCGAGACCCGCGCTGATCGAGTGCGTCGAGATCACCTGGCCATCGTCGTCCTGCAGCACGTAGCTGCGCATGCCGTGCAGCACGCCGGGCCGTCCTGCGGTCAGCGTGGCTGCGTGGTTGCCGGTGTCGACGCCTTCGCCTGCGGCTTCGACGCCGATCAATCGCACCTCGGGATGCGCGATGAACTCGGCGAACATGCCGATCGCGTTCGAGCCACCGCCGACGCAGGCGACGACCACGTCCGGCAAGCGCCCTTCAGCCGCGAGCAGCTGCGCTTTCGCTTCTTCGCTGATCACGCGCTGAAACTCGCGCACCATCGAGGGATACGGATGCGGCCCGGCCACGGTGCCGACGCAGTAGTACGTGTCCTCGACGTGCGTGACCCAGTCGCGCATCGCTTCGTTCATCGCGTCTTTGAGCGTACGACTGCCGGAGCGCACCGGCGTCACCTTCGCGCCGAGCAGCTCCATGCGGAGCACGTTCGGCGCCTGACGCCGCACGTCTTCTTCGCCCATGAACACTTCGCACTTAAGGTCGAGCAACGCGGCGCCGGTCGCGGTCGCGACGCCGTGCTGGCCTGCGCCGGTCTCCGCGATCACGCGCGGCTTGCCCATGCGCTGTGCGAGCAAGATCTGCCCGAGCACGTTGTTCATCTTGTGCGCGCCGGTGTGGTTCAGGTCTTCGCGCTTGAGCCAGACGTGAAAGCCGACGCGCTCGGAGAGCCGGTCTGCGTGATAGAGCGGCGTCGGGCGACCGAGATAGGTCGCCATCAGGTGCAGCCGCCGCGCCTCGAACTTGGGATCGCGCCGCGCTGCTTCGTAGGCGCGCTCGAGCTCTTCGAGCGCCGGCATCAAAGTCTCGGCGACGAAGCGCCCGCCAAATGGACCGAAGTTTGCGGTTAACGTGCTCATAAAACCGTGCTCATAAAACCGTGAGCGTTTCCCGATAGGCGACGGCGCCCGGGTTTGCAAGGCCCGCACGCCCGAAGGCAGCGCGTTGGACCGTTACAGGCTTTAGGTCCGCGCTCTCGCGGCTCGAACGAACGCCAAGACCGCTTCCGGATCTTTCACGCCCGGGGCCGATTCGACGCCGCTCGCGACGTCGACGCAGAACGGCTGAACCGCGGCCACCGCCTGCGCGACATTGCCCGGGTGCAGGCCACCGGCGAGCGTGACCTGTCGTTCGCGCGCGAGCTTTGCCGCGAGCTGCCAGTTGAACGTATGCCCTGTGCCACCGGGTTGGCCGGCGACGTACGCGTCGAGCAAGACGTGCTCACCGGGAAAGCGCCGAGCTTCGTCGATCGACGCTGCATCGCGCACGCGCAGCGCCTTGTACGCGTGCGGCAAGAGCCGCTGCAGCAGCTCCGGTGATTCGGCGCCATGCAGCTGCACGCACTTGAAGCCGGTGCGCTCGCGCAGCTCCAGAATTTCGGCTTCGGTCGCGTCCACGAACACGCCGACGACCAGCGCGCGATCACCGACCGCGCGAACGATGTCCCGCGCAGTCTCGATCCCTTGCGCACCGTGCAGCCCGCGCACCGAGCTCGGCCAAAAGTTGAGGCCGATCGCGTCCGCGCCCGCTTGAACGGCTTGCACCGCGTCCTGCACGCGGGTCAGCCCGCAGATCTTCACGCGCGTCATGCGCCGGAAGCTAGCAAGGTTCCCCCGATGGCGCACAACGCAGACGCTTCGAGCACCGGCGACCCGGAGGGAAGCTCCGGCGCGACAGCGCTGCTAACTACGCCCCTCACTCGATCTTGAGCAGCTCTTTGACCTTCGCGATCACCTGCGGCGCCTGAATCGGCTTGGTGATGTACGCCGAGGCTCCGAGCGCCATCGCGCGTTCGCGATCCTCGGTCGAGCCTTCGGTCGTGATCACGATCACCGGCACGTCCTTGTGACGCTCGTCCATGCGTACGCGCTTGACGAGCTTCAGGCCGTCCATGATCGGCATGTTGATGTCCGTGATGATGATGTCGAAGCGTTCGGTCGCGAGCCGCTTGAGCCCCGCGATCCCGTCGTCTGCTTCGGCCACCGTCATGTTCCGCACGCGCGCGAGCGCGAACACGATGAGCTGTCGCATCATCGGCGAGTCTTCGACTACCAAGCACGAGTAATCGGCCACGGCTTATCCTCTCCCTTCGGCGCTCGTGGACACTTGCAACGCGTCTTCGAACGAACCGAGCGCCGCGCGGGCGCCAACATCGCTGCGATAAAGTCCGGCGGCGATAAACGACACCGGAGCGCGACGGCTAAGCAGCTTGAACAGCTCCTTATCCACCGTCTCCCAACGCTTCTTGTGCGGCAGAAGCTCGAGCACCACGATCACCGCGACCGTTTGGTCGTCGGCGACGAGCGGCACGATCGCGATCGGCTTCTTCGAATCGCCCGGCACCTCGCTCGGCGGCGCGATCCATACGACGCCGGTCGAACAGGCATCGGCGATCGGCCCTCCATGGAGCGAGATCGTCGTGGCACCTTCCGCCGCCGGTCCATGCAACGTGAGCGGAACCGCCTGCAGCCCGGAAGGCTCGACGCGATAGAGCACGAACGAGCGCACGCCGACGAGCTGCTCGAGCAGCTCGCGAATGCTGCGAATCACGCGCCGCGGCTCCAAGTGACTCGCGAGCTGATCGCCCGCGACGTAGAGGCTCGCAAGCTCGGTCAGGTCGTGCTCGATCTCGCGGTAGCGACCTTCCGTCTGCCGGTTCACCGTCTCGAGCTGCGACGAGCGACAAGAGCGACATGCGCTCGCGCTCGAGGCCTTCGATCTTCTGCAGCAGCTCGCGGATCGCGTCATCGCTCGCGAGATGCGCG
>JAYUYY010000008.1:0-8157 GCA_043752225.1 Sandaracinaceae bacterium
GCCCAAGCGAAACGAGAAGCCTTGGTTGCGGTCGCGCGAGCTGTCGAACTTGTTGCCGTTCGTCAGCGTGCCGACGTAGTGCACGGTCACGGTTTGGCCGGACGTGGCCTCGGCGCCGGTGCCTACTTTTTGGTCTTCGATGAGGAGCTCTGCCTGGGTCATGCGGCGAAGAATGCCGTAAAACAGGCCCGCGATTCCAGCTCTGTTTGAGCGAGCCGGGTTGCTCTCGTAGCGAGCCCCCCACATGCTGCGCGCCGCGTGCAGGCCGCTCCTTCAGTCATTCCGCGCGCCGTGTGCACCCGCTGCGAAAAGCCGCAGAGCATGTGCATCTGCGCGAGCGTTCCGCGGGTCAAAAACCACACCCGCGTGCTCGTGATTCAGCACCCGCGCGAGCGCACGCATGCGATCGGCACGGCGCGGCTGGCGCGCTTGGGCCTGACCAACTCGCGGGTCGAGGTCGCGTGGGACGCGAACGCGCGCGAGGACGAGCTGCCCGACTGGGTGCCCGCGAACACCGCGTTGCTCTATCCGGGGCCTGGCGCGGTCGAGCTCGAGACGCTCGCGGCCGATCAGCATCCGAAAAACCTGATGGTGATCGACGGCACCTGGCACACCGCGAAGTCTTTGTTTCGCGACAAGCGATGGCTGCAGCGCTTGCCGCGCGTGCGCCTGTCGCCGACGACGCCGAGCCGCTATCGCTTGCGCCGCGAGCCGCAGAACGACTTCGTGTCGACGATCGAAGCGATCGTGCAAGCGCTGCAGATCTTGGAGCCCGAGACACAGGGCTTGGACACGCTGCTCAAGGCGTTCGACGCGATGATCGACGCGCAGCTCGAGCACGTGGAGCGCGGGGTAGGCCGGCCGCGCAGCAAGCTCTTGCGCCGTCCGCTCGCGGAGCGCCGTACGCCACGCGCGATCGTCGAAGCGCTCGATCGCTTGGTCGTGCTGTACGTCGAGTCGTCGCGCTTGTACGACGGGGCAACGCGCGAGCTCGCACAGGTCACCGCGCTCTCGCTCGCGACCGGCGCGACGTTCGATCAGCTGATCATCCCGCGCACCGGCATGCCGAGCGAGCTGCTCTTGAAGCACATGCAGATCGGCGCTGAAGCGTTCGAGACCGCGCTGACGCCGGAAGATTTCGCGCTCGAATGGCACAGCTTTCTCTCGCGCTGCGGGAGCGCGCCGTTGCCTGCGGCGTGGAACCAAGGCTCGCTCGACTTGGTGGCGGCTGCGACCAGCACTCCGGTTTCGTATCTATCGTTGAAGTCGGCGTACCGCGGCGTGCACGGCGCGGGCATGCGCGAGCTCTCGGATATCATCGTGCACCACGAGCTCATGCCCGAAGCAAACACGTTTCGCGGCCGCGCAGCCACGCGCCTCGCGCAAGCAGCAGCCGTCGCCCGCTACCTTCACGACCGCATTCATTCACGCTGATTCCCGCAGCTCGTTACAGACCGACGGTGACGGCGCAGCGCGTCCAAGCAGGAGGAGCGTCGGCGTCATCGCCGGTGTCGCTCGATAGGCGTAGGTAGTGCGTGCCGGTCTCGGCGACGAGCACGTCTTCGATGATCACGCCGCTCTCGAGCGCCTCGATCATCGACGCGAGCTCGACGTCGGAGGGATCGCGCAGCTCCGCGCGCAGCTCGACGACGCCCGACCCGGCCGAAGCGCCTTCGCAGATCACGCGCATCATCTCGCCGGCGTTGGCTTCGAAGCTGTAGTAGTCGACGTCGCCCATCGGCAGCTCGCTGAGCACCGTGCCGCGGCGCATGAACATGCCTTGCACAGTGAGCGCCTCGGCGGTCTCGATCGCGTCGTTCATGTTGGCGGCGTCGAGCTCGGCTTGCTCGTGCGGGTTGTCGGTCAAGAGCACGAGGTTGATCGCGTAGAAGCTGTTGTCGCCGAGCGTGCCTTGGGCGGTGACCGACAGCGTGTGCTCGCCCGAGCTGATCGGCGGATGGATGTGCTCGACGCCGAGCGCGCGATCGATCGCCGCGAGCACGTGATCGCTGGCATCGATCACGCGCACCGCGCCGCCGATCGCGGTCGAGCCGTTTCCGTGCACGCCGCCCGGTAACACGTGGCCGATCAAAGCTTGCCCATCGCGACCTTGCAGCTCGAACGTATCGGTCTCGCCTTCACTCAGCTCGCCGATCAGCGTGACGTGCGAGACGCCGCTCGCGAAGTCGTCCGTGAAGGTGACCTGCGCGGGCACGCTGCTGTCTTCGGACTCCCAGATCACCGAAGCCGAGCTGCTGTCGAGCGTGTGCACCGTCACGCGATAGAAGAGCAGCGCGCTTTCATCGAAGGCGAAATACGCTTCCGGCGTCACCCGATCTTCGATCTTCAAGTAATAGGTCGCGCTCTCTATCGGTCGAATGATGAGGCGCGCGTCGAACGCATCGCCGGGCCAGACCCAGCCGACATCGTTTTCCGCCAGCAGCTCTTCGTTCTCGTCGTAGACCTCGAGCACGTTGTCGGGCGCCCAACGACCGGTGTTGGTCGCGATCACGTAAACAGTGTTCGCCTCGACCTCAAGCTTGAAGTAGTCGACTTGCGCAGCGCTGAGCACCGGTTGCAGCACGCCGTCGTCGCCGAGCGGAACGTCCCGCGCGGTCTCGAAGCTCACGTTGGTCGGCGGTGGCCCGTACGGCTGTTCGGCGTCGGGCGATGTTGCATCTTCGAGCGGCTCCGCATCGCGCTCGTGGTCTTCGCTCGATGCATCGAGCGCGCCGCCGTCCGAGTGAGTCGCGCCGCCGTCGAGCGGCTCATCGTCTCCGGCACAACCGAGCGCGGAGCTGCAGCACATCAAACCGAAGAACAGCGCGCGGCGAGCATCGATCATGCGCGACCGTAGCCCGAATCGCGCGCGCTCACACTTCGTGGACCGCTCCGATATCGGCTTCTTGAAACGCTTTGCGGAAAAGCAGCGGCTTCGCGATGTTTTTGAAGCCTTCGCGCGTTCCGCCGGTGCCGATCACCATGATGCTTCCGTAACCGAGGATGCGCCCCAAGATCGATTGGTCGACGTTCACCGACTCGACCTTCGAGAGGTTCATCTCAACCGTGCGCCGCGAGACCAAGCCGACCTTGATGATCACGCGCTTGTTGGTGATCGCGAACTCACTGGTCCAGCGCTCGATCATCGGCGCGATGAACAGAGTCAGCAGCGAGCGCAGCGTGAGGAACACGATCCAATGCAGCTTCGCCTCGTAGGCGATCGCCTCACCGCGAACCAAATTGCCTTCTACGTAAGCTCCCATTCACGAACGTGTATCACGACTCGACCACCAGCTTGCCGCTTTGCACGACCGCGCGCAGCTCGTCGGTCAGCTCCGCGACGGCTTGCGGCCGACCGTGAAGCGCAGCAGGCGTGTTCTGCAACAGCGCGATCTGCAGCTCGTAGTCGTCCTCGACGATCACCAAGCTCTGAATCGCGTTGGCCTCCGGGTTCAGCTCGGTCTTGCCACGCGGCATCATCCCGACCACGGCGCGCAGCAAGAGCGCGTCCGCGCCGAGCGTCCGGACCTCGCGCACTTTGGCCACGTACATCGCCGTCTCGTGGCTCTCGAAGATGCCGCGCAGCGTTGTCCCGATCTGCGGTCGCCCGATCATCTCCGAGCCATCGAAGCCGATCGCGCTGCCGTCAAGCGCAAACAACACCGCAAAGCCGTGCGCGTCACGCCGATTCCAGGCCTCGAGCAGCCCGGCATAGAGGGCGACGGCGCGCGCGGGTGTGATGAAGCTGTCTTCGCTCATAGGGCTCAATTCTAACTTGTATGCGCCGCGATCAAACTTACCAGCGAACGCGCGACGTCTTCGGAGTCCGTAGACCAGTTGGACACGGAGATCCGCATCGCCGCGACACCATGCCAGACCGTGTCCGTCATGAAGCAAACACCCTCGGCTTGGATTCGCTGCACGACCTTCCGCGTATGTGCGTCGTCCTGAGCAGAGCGGGTCGCATCGTCGCCTGCGCTGCGTGGATCGTGAAAGCGCACGAGCACCTGATTGAGCTCGACTGGGCACAGCACGCTCACCCCGGGCACCGCGCTCAGCTCGGTCGCGAACGTTTGTGCGTGCTCGCAGCAGCGCTCGACCAGCTCGGCCAGACCGCGGCGTCCGAGCTGACGCAGCGCCGCATACACCGCGAACCCACGCGCGCGCCGGGAAAATTCCGGCGTGTACTCCATCGGGCTGCGCGCGGCGTGGGCATCCGGATTCGGAATGTACGCAGCACGCACCGACATCGCGCGCCGATGCGCCTCTTCGTCTTTCACGATCGCGATCCCGCAGTCGTACGGCGTATTGAGCCACTTGTGCGCGTCGGTCGCCCACGAGTCCGCGCGCTCTGCTCCCGCGGCGAGCCCCTTGAGCTTCGAGCTCGCGCGCGCCCATAGCCCAAACGCGCCATCCGTATGCAGCCATACCGCGCTCTGTCCGACGCGCGCGCGGTGCTCGTCGACCACGTCGCACAGCGCGTGCAGCGGATCGATCGAGCCGGTGTTCACGTTGCCGATCTGTGCACAGATGATCGTCGGCCCATCGAGCTTCGCGAGCAGCTTGCCCAGCGCGCCCGGCCGCATCCGCCCGCGTTCATCGGTATCGGAGAGCTGCGCGGTCTCCGCGCCGAGCCCGAGCAAGCGCAGCGCACGCGCGATCGTGTCGTGACGCTCCGCGCCCACCACCACGTGCAGCTTCGGCGCGCCGATCAAACCTTGCGCCTCGACATCCCAACCGCGCGCCCCGAGCACGCGATTGCGCGCTGCAGCAAGACACGTCGTATTCGCCATCTGCGCGCCGGTCACCAACGCCGCAGAGCTGGTGCTCGGCAGCTCGAGCAGCTCCGTGATCCAGCGCAACGCCACCTGCTCGAACGCTGCAGCCGCCGGCGTGGGCGCGGCCATCCCCGTGTTCTGATCCCACGCGGCCGTCAACCAATCCGCCGCCAGCGCTGCGGGCAACGCGCCGCCGATCACCCAGCCGAAGAACCTCCCACTCGGCATCGCGGTCAGCCCCGGGTCCGCAGCCTTCGCGAGCGCGCTCACGACTTCATGCGCGGCGATCGGCTCGTCGCCGAGCGGGTGATCGATCGTCGCGAGCATCGCCTCGGGCAACAGCTCCGCGCGCACCGGTCGCTCCGGCAAGCCTTCGAGAAACTCCACCGCCGCATCGAACGCCGGCTGCAGAGCGGATCGCCATTCGGGCTTCAACATCCCGCACACATACCGCAATCACGCCGCCTTGCCTCGGGGTGTGCTGGGCTCGGACTTTCGCACCCATGTTAGGTTGCCCGGATGAGCGAGAAGGAAGTCGAGCTGCTCGAGTTTCCGGAAGCAGCGGCGATCCAGGCGATCCGGATAGACGAAGCACGCCGACGCTCTTGAGCATTCTTTTCGACTACCCCGAGGATCCCCTGGCGACAGAAGCCGTCGGGGCCACGTACTTTGTTATGGATCGCTACGAAGATGCGTTGCCGTTTTGTCAGTCCGCGATTGTGAAAAGGCCGAGGTCCGAGACTGCTTCTCTAACTCTTTTTCACTGCCTGCAGTCGTTTGGCAGGCGGGAGCCGGCGTCCGCAAGATGTTTCGATTTACACATGCTCGAGAGTCGGCAGAATACGCGCGCCTTGCCTCCGAGCTAAGCGGTAGCCCCTTGTTTGAGCGAATCAAGGACGAGTGCAAGGGCGTGTAGTCGGCATCGCTCGCGAGCGCGATGCGAGAGACCAGCGATCTCACGCTGCCCATTCACACCTCGTTAGCGCGCGCACTGATTAGCGATCGAGCTTGCCGAGACGTTCAGCCCAGTAGCCGGGCTCTTGGTGCTGGTCAGCGACTGCGAGGATCACGATCTCGTCTTTGAGCAGCGCGACGAAGACGGTGTACGGGAACGTGGAGCTGACGACGAACGATCGCAGCTCGCATCCCGGTAGCTCGTAGTCGTGTAGCCTCTGGCCGGCACTCGGGAACTCGCAGAGGCGGGCCATAAGCTCAGAGTACGCTTGGAGAAAGCGTCGGCCGGTGCCGGGTGTCTCGAGCTCGTAGCAGCCGATTGCGTGGTCGACTTCTTCGTCGGCTTCGATGAGCGCACGAAAGCGAAGAAACATCAGGCGCCGTACTTATCACGCAGTCGGCGCAGGTGGTCTTCACCATCGATCGAGACGCCATCAGCGCCACGGGCCTCACTCCGCGCGCGTGGCCGTGATGAGGCAGTACCGAAACCGATTGCGGACCATGCCGACGAATGGTGCGAGCAAGCACGCGATCAAGTGACCCCAACGAACGCGGCCGAGGCGCAAGCCGCTCTTGCGCAGCTCTCGGCCGAGGAAGCGCACGGTGGCTGCGGGCACGTGCATCACCGAAGGCGCGATTCGAAACGACGCGTTTTCGACCACCACGTCGCGAAAGCCTTCTGCACGCAACGCATTCACGAACTGACTGAGCTCGGCAAAGGTCTCGACCGCCCAGTTGCGCGCCACGCGCTCATAGCAAAAACGCAAAAGCGGATTCATCGGACCGGTGCCGCGCAAGAAGCCATCCGCAACGACCAGTCGGCGGCCGGGCTTGAGGATGCGCGCGGCCTCGCGGATAAACGCTCGTTTGTCTTAACCATCGGCGTGGCATGCGCTCTCGATCGCGTAGAGGCCGTCGAAGCTCGCGTCGGTGTAGTCGCTGCGCGTGTAATCGCCGATGCGAATTTGCACGCACTCCGCGAGGCCGCGCTCCGCGACGAGCGCGTTGGCGTGCTCGACTTGCCAGGGCACGAGCGTGATCCCCTCGACGCGCGCTCACGGATTGCACGCCGCGATCGTTCGCGCCGCAGCACCCATGCCGCAACCGGCGTCGAGCAGCTGGCATGGCGCGCCGGGTACGGTCAAAAGACCCTACGGTGCCAAGGGCGGGATGTGCGCGCGCGAGCTAGACGCTCTTGTTGAGCTCTAACCGCAAGTTAGGTCGCTGCGAGCTGCGGCGCTGCGCGATGTAGTCGCGGCGCCGCTGCGCTTCGGCGAACGCGCGGCGGCGATCCTCGGGGTTGCGCTCGTCGTACCAGATGCGGTTGCTGGAATACTCTTCGGCCTCGGGTTGGCCGTCGCTCACGAAGATGTAGGCCATCGGCTGGTCGCTCCTACGCAGCGTGGGTTGCGCGCTGCGTTGGATCCACGATGGCTCGCCTGCGACTGCTCTGCGTGACGCGGAGGGGTCGATTTTGCGACGTTCCGCTGAGCGCTCGGGCCTTATTCCGCGCAGTCTCAAGCCGAAACCGAACGCGCTTCGTATACGGCTGGAGTATACAGACGCCGGGGGAGCGCTTCGGCGTGCTAGCAGAGGTTGGCATGAATCGCGGACGGCTCGATCGCCGCGTGGCGGTCATCTACTTCGGGGTGTTGGTCGCGACCGCGCTCGCCATCGGCGCGGCGTGCTGCGTGCCGAGCGCTGCGCGAACGGCCTGGTTTCGAGAGCTGGGTGTGTCAGGGCGCGGACTGCAGGAGCAGGTCGCGCTGATCGCGGCGCTCGGATGCACCGCGCTGCTCGCCTGGGCGATCGCTCGCTCGCCGAGCCCGAGCTCGTTCGCGCGCTTCGCGCCCTGGCTGCTGGCGGTTGCGATCGCGTGTGCCGTCGTGGGCGCGGCGCAACACCTGGATCGCGCCTACTACTTCGATGTCGGCGACAACGGGAACTACTACCTCGGCGCCAAGTACGCGCGCGAGCTGAGCTACGACCAGCACTACGCTTGCTTCGGCGTCGCGCTCGAAAGCCAGGGCCACAAGGTTCCGAGGCGCTATCGCGACTTGACCAACAACAAAGTCCGCAAGCTGCGGCCGGCGCTCGACAAGGGAGCACGCGAGCGCTGCATGCAAGCGTTCTCGGATGAGCGCTGGAAAGCGTTCCAGCACGACGTGCGCAGCTATCGGGGTTGGCAAAAGTTCCCGACGCTCGAGCGGCGCTTCAACGACCACGGCTACAACGGCACGCCGATCTGGACCACGCTCGCCGGCTCGCTCGCCAACCTCGTGCCGATCAACGAGCCCAACCAGACCTGGCTCGCACTGCTAAATATCCTGTTGCTCGCGGGCACCTTCGCGCTCGTGATCCGCGCGTTCGGTTGGGAGCTTGGGCTCTTTTACGCGCTGGTCTTTTGGATCCAATACGCAGATCG
>JAYUYY010000009.1:0-8145 GCA_043752225.1 Sandaracinaceae bacterium
GCTCGCGCTCGACGTCGCTTGCTTGCGCAGCTTTGCCGGTGAGCGCGATCGACTGCAGCGTGTAGCTCTCGTTCGGCGCGCTGGAAGCTTTGGCCTGACGCGCGAGCCGCCACGCGACCGCTTCGGACAACGGCTTGGGTTGCGCGCTCGCGATCGTCAATGTCGCGCCGGGCTGGAGCAGCGCCTGAATGCGCGCCAGCGTGCCGAGCTCCAGCGTCGCGCGCGGCTCAATCGGACCTGCGTCCTTCGCGACGCTCAGCTTCGGCAAGCCTGGGCCCGCAGCCGGATCCGAGAGCCCGCCTTGGACATCGGCGAGCGACACGAGGCCCGCGCCCTTGGCTTGACCGAGCAGCGTCTGCTCGATCGCGGTCTTGTTGTCTTCGAACGCGGCGTGGAACGCGGTCAGCTCGTCGAGCACCGCCATCGTCTCGGCGTCGTTGCCGAGTGGCAGTCCGATCGCGATCACGATCAGGGCCAGCACGAGCACAGCCCAATACACGCGCTGAACTGCCTCGATGCGTTCCTTCACGATGGAGTCCTGCGCGAAAGAGCACGACTCTACGGGCCAACCCGCCCACTTGTCACCCCGTGCCGCACGGCCAAGCTGAGCCCGCTCCCCGCGGAGTGGGGGGCTGCAACGTCAGTCACTACGGCAGCTTTGCGAGCGACGACGTAAATAGGGCGGATCAGAGCCGTAAGCCGAGCGCGCGCATTTGCTTGTCCGCTTGCTCGGCCCAGCCGCGATTGGCGATCGGGCTGGCGGGCGATGGATGCAGGATCGTCGCAATCTTCAGCTCCATGCCCGCGAGCGCGCGCGTCGCGCTGGCCTGCGCGAATCCGCCGACGCCGATCACCCACTCGGGCTCGAGCGCTTCCACCACCGCGCGCAGATGCGCATCGCACGCGGCGAGCAGCGCGGCTTGCTCCTGCTTTGGAAGCTTGTTGGGCGTGCGGTTCTTGCCGCTCTCTTCCATGAACACGAGCGGGCAGTAGTTCGCGACGAAGCGATCTTCGAACAGCGCGCTCGCGTTCGCATGCCGCGCTTGCATCGCGCCCCACAAACGCGCGCCGCTGACCTCGCTGCGCGCGCACGCAAAACCTTCGATCGGTCGCGCGGGATGCTCGCGCTCCGGCTTGTCGACTTTCTCATCGATGCCGAGGAAGTCGCGCACGAGCCCGACCTCACCGAACGGCACGCCGGTTTGCGCCATGCCCCACGGACCTGGGTTCATGCCGAGCAGCACGATCTTTTTCTTCGTCGCGCCATACTTCTTCAAGTACGCGCGGTGCGGTCGCGCCGCGTAGCGCAGCGGGTTGTAGACATGCGTGACCGGCGCAGCAAAGCGCATCGCGTCGAGCTGATCGCTGAGCGCCTGCGCTGCGCGCCAAAGCTTTTCGTCGAGCTTGCTCATGATTCGGTGCGCAAAAAGGTCGCGTTTTGTAGGCCCGCCCGGTGTGAGGCTTTGTACCAGGTGACGCAACCCCGCGCGTCGGCTAGTTTTGGTCACACATGACGTTGAGATTTGGTAGTTGGGGTTCTTGGCTTGTGATCGCTCTGGTGCTGGCCGTCTTGGTGGCCTCTTGCGCACGTGAGATCGGCGACGAGCCGATCCAGCTGCTCGATGGCTCCGTCGGCGGCGGTCAAAACCAGGGGCAGGGGATGGACGCAGCCGTCGATGGCGGTCGCTTCGGCAACCCGAGCGGCCACGTCATGACCTACGGTGACAGCGGGTTTGGCGACCTTGACGCCACCACCAACCCCGACGCGTTCTTCATCAACGATCCGCCGCCGCCGTACTGCGGTCCCGATCCCGACATGAACATGGTCGAAACGCCGACCGGAACGATCGCATGCCCGAGCGACAAGAATCGCGAAGGCTGTCCGTGCCCCGAAGACGGCATGCAGGCGCCGTGCTGGCCGGGCAAGCGCCTCAACCGCGAACACGGCATCTGCCAAGACGGCATGACCACGTGCATCGACACGACCGAGTTCGGCAACCGCTGGGGCGCGTGCGAAGGCTACGTGCTGCCGGTCGAAGGCGTCGCTTCGGGACCCGAAGCGTGCGGATGCTTTTCATCAGGCACCTGGCGCCTCAACAATCTCTCGCCGTGCATCTTCCGCGGCGCGAACACCTGGCTCTACTCGAGCATCCTCACCGCCGACAACACGCTCGACTGCGGCAGCGTGAGCGAGCCACCGCCGGTGCCGACGCAGGTCTGGAGCACGAGCGCGCTCAACGTCGATTGCGCCGGCCAGTTCAGGCTCTGCTTCACGATTAAAGCCGGCGAGGTCGATGCGCCGCTCGACAGCGACTGCGTCGTCGTCGAGACCTGCACCGACGTCTTCTACGCCGAGCGCAACGTCGACCAAGAGTTGCCCGACCTTCCCGCGTGGCGCAGCGAGGACACCGCATGCGCAGCTGAATTCGATCGGCGCGGCGGCTACGGCGAGATGAGCGTGATCGGCGAGAGCGTCGAGTGCGACGAGATCGACGACGGCAGCGGTGGGCGTTACGTGTTTCACCGCACCAACTATTGTCCGCCGAGCTGCCAGCAGCGGCCGATGGACGCGGAGTGCATCGGCTGCCGCACTGGCGGCTCGGGCGACTTCTGAGCCGTTGAGCGAATCACGCGCTGTTGTGGGCGTGCGAGTCTTCAACATCCATTCATCGGATGCCGTTTCAAAAACTTCGCGATCCCGCGAGCGACCGGCTCGGGGCGCTGAATGTGTAAGAGGTGACCGGCGCCCTCGATCGCGCAGTCCTCTACACGCACGAGAGCGGATCGAAACATCGCGGCGATCTCGACCCAGAGCGGCTGCGTGTTCGAACCGTACACCGACAACGCGGGCTGAGAGATCGCAGCTGCCGATGCGGCATCGAACGACCACTGCATCAAGCCCGGCAGCTCGACGCCGAAAAACGTATCGACGTCGGTGAGTGCGTCCGCCACCGCGCCCGGAATGCGCTCGTCGAGCAGAGCCCGGCACTCTTTCCACTCGAGGCCACTGACGACGGTCATGAAGATGGCCAACGCCTCTTCGTGATGGCCGGCTGCATAGGCTTCGAGGGCGG
This sequence comes from Sandaracinaceae bacterium, assembly GCA_043752225.1. Classification (GTDB taxonomy): domain Bacteria; phylum Myxococcota_A; class Polyangia; order Polyangiales; family JAFGIB01; genus JAYUYY01. Next base: position 3,075 of record JAYUYY010000009.1, read on the forward strand.
GCCCCGCCTTCTGTAGAAACGCCTGTGCGCCCGGCATGCCGAGCAGCGATGGCTCCAACAGCACGAGCGAGTGAACGAGCGCGGGGCGGTCGATGGCCATCTGCAGCGCGACCGCACCGCCGCTGGAATGGCCGGCGACATGCGCGCGACGTGCGCCGAGATGCTCGAGCAATGCGGCGGCGTCCGCCACGTGGTCCGCAATGCTGGCCGCAGAGCAGCGCGTGCTCCCTGCCAACCTCGCTTGTGGTAGCGGATCAAGCGATAGCGTTCTGACAGCACCGGCCGTCGCAAGAGCGGCAAAAAGCCGTCAACCAGCACGCGACTGATGAGCAGAACGGGTTCGCCCGATCCCGTCACCTCGTACTCCAGCTCCACGCCATTAACTGCTGCCTTCTTCATGGTGGTTGCCTTACGCATCATCAATCTCCCGGTTGTGAGTTCTCTCCGGCGATGCGTGAGCGCGGCGGTTACGTGGGTAACCTTTCCGGTTACAAGGCTTGCAATGACGATCGACCACAGTCCGACTCTGCTCGAACGCGCCCGTAGCGCCGAGGCGCTCGGCGATCGGCACGAGGCCTACGAGCTGCTCATGGAGGCGGACGCGGCTGGGCTGCTAAGCGCAGGCGATCTCCCGCACCTCGCTGACACGGCGTACGCCGCCGGCCATCTCGATGTCACGATCGAGGTCTGGGAGCGTGCGCACGCCGCGTGCGTCCGATCCGGTGACGTGGTCGCTGCGGCAGGCGCGGCGGCGCGCGTCGCCATGCATTTGTTGTTCGACACGGCGCTCACGGCTCCGGTCCGCGGCTGGCTCACGCGCGCCGAGCGCCTTCTAGGAGATCACGAACCGACGCCAGCTCACGCCTGGATCGCGGTGCTTCGCAGCTACGAGCGGCTGTTGGTCGGCGACTTGGGCGGCACGAGGCATTGGGCGAGCCGCGCGATCGAGATCGGCTCGACGACGAGCACGCTGGCGGCTGCCGCCATCGGACGCGTAGCGGAAGCGCGCGCGCTCATTCTGCAAGGCGAGATCCCGCAGGGTCTGATGCTGTTGAACGAAGCGGGCGTAGCCGCGGTCTCGGGCGAGCTCGATCCGCTCTCGACGGGCGTCGTCTACTGCGAGCTCGTGTGTGCTCTGCAAGGATTGGCTCAATACGACCTCGCGGAGGAATGGACCGAAGCGATGGAGCGATGGCGTCCTGCCGGAGCCATCGGCAGTGTCCACGGGCGCTGTCGTGTCCACCGTGCCGAGATCCTCAGGCTGCGTGGGTCGTGCGATGAAGCGGAGAAGGAGGCTCTGCTCGCATGCGATGAGCTGCGACCGTATTTGCGACGCGAGCTCGGGTGGCCGCTCTGCGAGCTCGGAAGAATCCGGCTACTGAAAGGAGACATCGAAGGCGCCGAGGAGGCTTTTCTCGAGCACTCGCGAGCTCTCGGACGCGGTACACAATCGCCATACCGCCTCGGCCAAGCTCCGCTTCCACCTCGAAGCGCTCAGCGATCGGTATGCCCGGCGGAGCTACGGACGGCGTTCCAAAGGCGCCTTCGAGCGCGGCGTGAACATCCGGCTCTTGTTCATCGCTGCCGCCCGCAAGCGCTTTGGGAGTGTCGCTCCAGCGCACGCGCTCATCCTATCGGCCAACTCGTTCGCCGCGAAACGTGCTGAGCCTGCGCGTACCTCGCTCACGTACGAACACTCGGCAGGTGTACGCCCCGGGTCAGCTTCACTACTTCCTTGGGACGACCGTGCCCATCGAGATAATAAGGTGCGTTCCGAGCAGCCCGGGATTGCGTGCGTTTTTTTGCCGCTGCGTCGATCAGCGCCGGTGCTCGCGATCATCACGCCGTAGGCGGCGCTCGGGTTGCCCTTAGATCTCACGCAAGATCTTCTTGGCGCGCGCTCGATGCTCCCGCTCTCTCGTGAACAAGCTTTCGTCCTTGCGCAGCTGCAAGACATGCGGGCTTCCCATGCGGAGCGTCGCGTGTCCGAGAGGAAGATGCGCCGCCGCGATGACCTGGTGGATGTGTTGGCAGCGCTCCTTGTACCTTGCCAGCGCGGTCTTCCACTTCGGCGACACCTTGATGCTTCGCGCCGAGATCTCGCTCGTGCTGCGCACGCTGGGGTCGTACAGGGTCTCTCGCGCAGCCCAAACGGCGAGGGCCGCGCGAGCGCGCAGCCGCTGCACGGTTCGCGCTGTGATCGGAAGGGCGAGCTCTCCGAGCCCCCTGATCTCGATTTCTAGATTCTCGGTGGGCGCGGAGAGGCGCGTCGCGAACGCACCCGGCGCTCCGAGCTGTGCCAGGAGGGCGGCGATTTCTTCGGTCACGTCAGCTATTGCTGTGGGTAGCGGATCTGCGGCGTGGATCATGGGGTAGATTCCCGCGTCGCTCGACCTGGAATCAAGCCTGCATGGCACCTTCGCACGCTGAGACGTCTGCGCTCTTCCGCCACGTGACCGCCGAGCGCGCCGATCTGTACCGGGCGATCATGGATGTCTTCGCGCAGGCAAAGCGGCAGTTTCGTCTGCACCTCAGGCCTGACGAGGTGCGCGCGGACGCCAAGTGGCCGGACGGTGTCACTCCCGCGCCCGAAATGGTGCAGCAGGCGCTCTCGCAGCTGACCGAGTGGGGCAATCTCACGGCGCAGCCCGACACCGCGCGCGTCGCGTCCATCGAGGATTTCTACCGAGCGCGCTTTCTGTATCGCCTTTCGCAACCCGGTGAAGCCGTCGAGGTGGGCATGACGGCGTTCGTGCACGCGCTCGGCCGGCGCGCCGAGCTGCAAAGCGTAGCGCTCGAAGACATCCTGGCGCGGCTCGAGACGTTGCGAGCGCTGGCACGGTCAGCAGAGCTCGACGGCGTGAAGGTCCACGAGGCTCTGCGCGATCTGCTCGCGGTCTTCGGCTCGCTCGCCGACAACGCGCAGGCCTTCATGGCGGGCGTCGCGCGCACGATCGATCTGCACGGTGCCGATGCCGGTTCGCTCATGAGCTACAAGAAAAAGCTGATCGACTATCTCGAGCGTTTCATCGGTGATCTGGTCACGCGCTCGAGCCTGATCGCGCAGACGCTCGACGAGCTCACCGCGGATTCGGAGAAGCTGCTCGCTGCGGCTGCTGCGCGGGAAGCGCGCGATGCTGCGCCCGACGGCCAGCTCGCGCAAAGCGAGGCCTTCGAGAGCAAGCTCTCCGCATGGCGCGAGCGCTGGGCAGGGTTGAGCCTTTGGTTTAGGCGCGACGGCCATGCACCTTCGCAGGCCGAGCTGCTGCGCGCGCGTGCTCGCAGCGCGATCCCCCAGTTGCTCGCAGCGCTGGCCGAGTTGAACGAGAGGCGCAGCGGCAAGAGCGACCGTTCTGCTGATTACCGGGTGCTCGCGCGGTGGTTTGCGCAATGCGAATCGGACGAGGACGCGCATCGCTTGTATCGCGCCGCGTTCGCTCTCAGTCCGGCTCGCCATTTGGCGCTGTCCGCGTCGGGCGAGCGGGCCGGCGCCGGCACGTCCTGGCGTGACGCGCCTCCGGTCACGATCCATCCCAAGCTGCGCGAACGCGGAGCTCTCACCCCGCGCGGTGCGCAGCCTCGTGTGCGCGACCGCAGCGCGGAGCGACAGTCGCTCGCGAAGCGACTGGAAGTGGAGCAGCACGCCTTCGAAAGCGCACGCCAGCGCTTGGCTCATGGGCGTCCGGTGTTGCTCTCGCAGATCGGTCGGCTCAATCGCGCCGAGTTTCGCTTGTTGCTCGCGTTGATCGGCGAGGCGCTCGTCGCGCAAACGTCCCCGGACGAGCCCGTGGAGCGCAGGAGCGCCGACGGCCTGCTCGCGATTCGGCTCGAACCGCTTGGCCCAGAATCACGCGCGGAGATCGAGACCGAAGACGGCACGTTCAGTGGACGGGATCATCGGCTGATCGTCACCGCGGCGGAGGGCGCATGACATCGACGCCGTCGCAACCCGAAAGGAACCGGATCGTCGAGCGGCAGCGGGCATTGCGCGCCCTGCTTCTAAGGCCGCTGATGCTCGCCAGCGATCCGGATTTCGCCGGCGTACGCACCCACGCCGAGTGGCTGCGACCGTGGTTGCTGCGCGAGACCGGCTGGGTGCTCCAGGTTGAACGAGATTGTGCGCGGCTGTTCAAGCGTCCCGCCGATCTGCGCGACGGCACGCGCGGTGTGCCGGGCTTCGACCGCCACCGCTACGTGCTCCTGTCTCTCGCGTGCGCCGCGTTGGAGCGCGCCGAAGCTCAGATCACGCTCAAGAATCTCGGCGACGAGCTCATGCGCATGTCCTGCGAGCCGGCGCTCACCGCGATGGGGTTTCGGTTCGGGCTGGACCAGGCTCACGAGCGTCGCGCGCTCGTCCACGTTTGCCGCTTCCTCGTGAGCAGTGGCGTCCTTGTGCAAGTCGCGGGTGATGACGAAGCTTTCGTTCAGCACTCGTCCTCACCGTCGACCGATGCGCTGTACGACGTTCACCGCCGCTTGCTGTCCGGGTTGTTAGCGTGTGTCCGCGGCCCATCTACCTACACGGACGACTCCGAGCCCAAGGAGCTCATGGCGCGACTGACCGCGCTCGCGCACGAGTCGACGCTTGACGGTCCCGAAGCTCGACGTACCGCTCTGCGCCACGGGCTGGCCCGCCGGCTGCTCGACGACCCGGTCGTCTATCTGGATGAGCTCGATGCCGAGGCGCTCGAGTACTTTGCAGGCCAGCGCGGCCCGCTCGCAGCGCGCCTCGCCGAGGCCGCCGATCTCCTCGCGGAGCAGCGCGCCGAGGGCGTCGCGCTCGTCGATCCCGAAGGCGAGCTCAGCGATGTGCAGCTCCCCGCCGAGGGCACTCTCTCGCACGCAACGCTGCTGGTCGCCCAGTACCTCGCCGAGCGGTTGCGCGCCGACCCGGAGCGATTCGTCCCGGCGCAAGAGATCGCGGTGTTCATGCGCGAGGCTGCCGACCGCTATGGTCGCTACTGGCGCAAGGCCGAGCGTGAGCCGGGCAGTGAGATCGCGCTCTCAAAGGCAGCGCTGACCGAGCTGGAGAAGCTCCGGCTCGTCAGCTATCGCGACGGCCACGTGCGTG
>JAYUYY010000010.1:0-3204 GCA_043752225.1 Sandaracinaceae bacterium
CAGCCGCGGCAGGATCGCCGCAAGCCCGACCAGGTCGCTCACGTTGTGCTCGATCACCGGCAGCATCGCGCGCGGATCACCGCCGCGCAGGTACTCGAGGTAGCGCGCCGGGATCAGCGCGCCTGGAAGATCATCCTCGCGATCGTGACCGAGCAACGCGCGCTCGACCTCGCACAACCGCACGCTCTCCATCCGCGGCTTCAGAATCCGCCGCACGCAGTGCAAGAGATCGAGATGCGCCCGCGGCTCCGGCAGCGCCACGCGGCACAGGATCGAGCGCGTGCGCACGAGCGGCCAATCAAAGCTCTTACCGTTGTACGTGACGATGCAGCTCGCCTGCGCCATGCGCTCCGCGAGGTACGTGAGCAGCGGTCGCTCGGCGCCGAGCTGGCGCAAGAACAGCTGCTCGATCTTGAGCGCGCCATCCTCGAAAAACCCGAGGCCGATCAAGAACGGGATCGTGCCCGTGCCTCCCGCAAGGCCGGTGGTCTCGGTGTCGAGCAAGAGCATGCGGGTGAAATCCACCTCGGCGAGTCGCGGATCGAGCGCGAGCTTGGCGACTAGATCCGCGCGGACAAAGAGCGCACCGCGCACGGCGACGCGACCGTGACGGTGCTCGGGCGCTAAGTACGTCTCAATCACGTGCACCGGGCCCGCGCTGGTTTCGCGCGTCACACCGATCGGCAGCGGCTGCGGCTCACGCGAGCGCGCGCGTGGCTCACGCGGCTCGAGCGCGTTCTTCGCGCGGTCGCGACCCGAGATATCGCCGATCAACGCGCGCAGCTTGGCGATCCGCTCGACGCGCGCCGGCTCGAAGGGCGCTTGATTGAAGTCAGCAGCATCGATCAGCTGCATGGACTCGACCTGCACCTGCGCACCGCCGATCGGAGCGTGCATGGGCGTCAATCGCGCGAGCTTGTCTTTGAGGCGCACTGCGTTTCTCTCAGTGGGTTCGGGCGATCGCCAAGTCGGTGAGCAGCGCGAGCGCGACCGCACGGCGCGCAAGCTCCGGTCGCCGCGGGATCGCAAGCGACTCGGGCACCGGCATTACGGCACCCACGCACGCGGGACAACCTTCATCGCAACGACAACCTTCGATCGTCGACCGCGCGCGCCGCAGCAGCTCATCGCGCGCCGCAAACAAGCGCGGCGCGAGCCCGATGCCGCCCGGCACGCGATCGTACAAAAAGATCGTCGGATCGAAGCCGGGCTCGCCACCGGTCGAAACGCCCTTCCCCGGCACGCCGTCTTGCGAGCTCTTGTCGCCGAGCGTGTGCCCGAGGTCGCCTGGGTCCGTCATCAAGCCGATGCTCGCGAGCGTGTGCAGCACGTGTGCGATCCCACGCATCGCATCGATCACCTCCGCACGCGCGACCTTCTGACGCTCGACCACGCGCTCGGGCACCGTGATCCAGAACGAGGTCGTGTGCATCTGCATCTCCGGCAAATGCACGTCGCCGTAACCCGCGTTTTCATGCGTGTGATACTTGATCTTCTTGTAGCCGACGACCTTCTCCACGACGCTCACTTCACCGCGCTCGCACAGCGCATCGCCGAGCGTCGCTTCGTCTTCGCGCTCGAGTACGCTCACGCGCACGTGCGTCATCGCGTCGGTGTAGTAGTCGGGCGCGACCTTGCGCACGAACGCTTTGTGATTGTCGAAGTCGAGCCGCTCAACTTGGTACTGATCGCCTTCGTGCTGATAGATCGCCTGCTCGTGCAGCATCGTGTGCGCAGCGCGAAAATCCATCTCGCCGATCGTCTTTTCTTTCTCGACATCGATGATCACGAAGTTGTCCCAGCCGATGCTGCGCAGCGAAACATCGTTCGCTGGATATGCATCGCTCGCCCAGTGGAACACCTTACGGCCGCCCTCGCCTTCGGCGGCGTGCAGCAAGCGGTGATCGCTCAAGTAGTCGAGCGCATCGAGCACCACTTCGCCCGGCACATCGCCGAACGCTTCGCCCGCCGTAAACGGCAACTCGAACGCCGCGCACTTCACGTGCTGCACGAGGATCTCGGCGTTGTCCGGATCGATCCGCGCCTCTTCGACCGAGCCCGTGAGCAAGTACTGCGGATGCAGCGCAACGTACTGATCGAGCGCGCGGCTCGATCCGACGAGCAACGCCAAGCTCTCACCGCCGCGCCGTCCACCGCGACCAAAGCGCTGCCACAAGCCAGCGAGCGTCCCGGGATAGCCCGCGCACACGACCGCATCGAGCGCGCCGATATCGATGCCGAGCTCGAGCGCGCTGGTCGCGACCACGCACGACAGCTCGCCTTCGCGCAGCCCGCGCTCGATGCTGCGCCGCAGCTCCGGCAGATACCCACCGCGATACGCCGCCACGCGATCGGCCGGGATGCGATCCTTGGCGAGCTTGTCGCGCAAGTACTTGAGCATCACCTCGACGTTGTTGCGCGTGTGCCCGAACACCAACGTCGGCACGCCCGCGCGCACTAAGTCACTGGTCAGCCGCACCGCAGCTTTGACGTAGCTCTCGCGCACGCCGAGCTCCGCGTTCACGACGGGCGGGTTGTAGACGATCACACGCCGTGCGCCTTGTGGCGCGCCGCTCTCCGAGACCAGCTCGACCGGCCGGCCGATCATCCGCTGCGCGTGCTCGCGCGGATTGCCGATCGTCGCCGACGCCAGCACGAACACCGGCTTGCTGCCGTGAAAGCGCGCTACGCGATCGAGCCGCCGCAGCACGTTCGCGAGGTGCGAGCCGAACACGCCGCGATACGCGTGCAGCTCATCGATCACGACGTACTTGAGGTTCGCGAACAAGCGCGCCCACGCCGTGTGATGCGGCAGGATGCCCGCGTGCAGCATGTCGGGGTTGGTGATGATCACGCCGCTGTGCTGGCGCGCCGCGCGCCGCGCATCGCCGGGCGTGTCGCCGTCATACGTGATCGCGCCGTGCGTGATCCCCGCATCGCTCATCATCGCGCGCACGCCCGTCTCCTGATCGCGCGACAGCGCCTTGGTCGGAAACAAGTACAGAGCACGCGCGCTCTCGTCGCGCGCCAGCGCATCGAGCACCGGCACGTGAAAGCACAAGCTCTTGCCCGACGCGGTAGGCGTCGCGATCACGACATCGCGACCCGCGCGCGCATGCTCGATCGCGATCAGCTGATGGCTGTAGAGCGATTCGATCCCGCGCCCGCGCAACGCTTGAAGCACGCCTTCATGCAGGCCTTCGG
>JAYUYY010000011.1:0-3191 GCA_043752225.1 Sandaracinaceae bacterium
GGCCCATCGATTCGCCCCACAGATACGCGAGGTGGCCTTCGGTCGTCAGGCACAGGCCGGAGCGATGGATGAACGTCTGCTCGGTCGCGAACACCGGGGCAGCTCCCCACCACCAGCGCTTCCAAGGGTTGTAGACGCCGTCCTCGACCACGCTGGTGAGGTTTTGGCGCATCGCGATCATGTCGCTCGGGATCTGCGCGTTCGCGCGCTCTTCGTCCCAGCCGCTGCGATCGGGGCCGGGCCATGAGCCCAGGCCGACGCGTCCATCCTCGAGCACCGCGACGGTCGCCGCGTACGGCTTGGGCGGCAAGTACACGCGGCGCTCCGCCATCATGCCGAACTCGCCGTGCAGCGCTTGAAAGCCGCCGTTGAAGCCGGCGACCAGGCGGCGCAGCACTTTGGGATCGCGCGGCACGATGCCCTGCCCGGTCTCACCGGTCGCGCTCATCGGCTCTTGCGTGCCCATCACGATGTTGAGCTGCAGCTGCCGCGGATCCCACAGCGTCACGTACACGCGCGTGTAGCTGCGCTCGGCGTCGACGCGCACGAACGTTTGATAGAACGCAGGCGGCGCGCCCGGATATTGCGCGACCATCTCGTCGACGACCGGCAACCACTCGCCCTCGCCGCTCACCGGATCGGGTAAGACCGGCTCGAGCTTGGGCGGCGGCCAGCGCAGCTCGGGGTCGCTCGCGGTGAGGAGATCACGCCGACGCGCTTCAGGCGTCACGCTGACCGAGAGCGCGGCGCGCGCTTCTTGGCCGACTCGAGCGGACGGCTCGCGCTCGACCACGTCGTGGTACGCGCGCGTCGCCCGATCGGTGAGGCCGAACACCGTGTGCTCGAGCCACTCGATCGGCGCAGCGCCGACGAACGACAGATTGCGCACGGTGTCGACGACCCACGTGATCGTGCCCGGCTGACCTTTTTGGGCTAGTTGGGCATTTGCGTGATCGGTCGTGCTGGTGTTGCTGGCGACGCGCGCGCTCGCGGGGTCGAGCGTGATCGCGCCGTCATCGAGCTCAACCACGAGCAGCGCCTGGCTGGCATCCGAAGCCGCCCGAGCGGAGCTGGGCTGCATGCGCAGCTGCTCGGGTGCGGGGTCCAGGCCGTAGCGCACGCGACCAAAGCCGACTGCGCGCCCGGTGTCCTGAAGGTTCGTGATCGCGTTTTGCAAACGCGCGTAGAACGGCCAGCGCGCGGTGAGCTCCTGTCCCTCGCCGCGCGTGTCGAGCATGCTGATCGCCGCGTAGCGCTCGCCGACTTGCGACGCGAACGCGACGAACGGGCCGACGCGTGTGAGCTGAGATTCCGCGGCGCTCGAGCTGCGCGTGAGGTTGGTGAGCCACCAGAGATCGAGCACACGGCCGGCTTCGGTCGCGCGCACCTCGAGGTAATGAACGTCGGGCAGCTCGCGCGCGCGCTGAGCGATCACCACGGCCGAGCGCAGCGCGAGCGGACCTTGCGGCGCCTCGAGCCAGACGATCGAGTCGCGTTGTGCCGATAAGCCGCGCGCGGCGAGCGCGCCGAGCAGCGAGCTCTCGGGGGAAGCATCGGAGGCGTTGGGCGCACCGGCCGGGCCGATCGGGCGCTCGAGCGTCCAGACCACGCCGAGCAGCGCAGCGCAGGCGAGCAGGATGCGCGCGCGCACCGCAAGGCCAGGCCGAAAGCTGCGACCACCGCTCGCGGTGAGCGTGCCCGGAGCCGAGAGCCCGGCGTACGAGACGTCCGCGTGCGAAGGAGGCCGAGCCATGCGCTTGGCCCCGTTGATAGCACCCGCGGCGACGCATGCTGGAAAAAGAGGCGCCGAAAACCCGCTGAAAAAGTGACAGAGTGCAGCCGTGCGACCTGCACCGCTGCTCTGCGCGCTCGCCTTACTCGCAAGCGCCTTCGCCCCGCTCGGAAGCGCTGCCCGGGCGCAATCCGCGGCGACGCGCGCGGCGAGCGCTGCGGCACCGAAGACCACGCAGGCGCTGGTCGCCGAGATCCGCGCAGGCCAGCCGGACGCGGTCACCGACCAAGCGCTCGAGATGCTGGCGAAGACGCCGCGTCGTGAAGCGCTCGAGCTGCTCGCCGAGCTCACGCAGCACCGCAGAGCGGGAGCAAGGTTGCGGGCCTATCGAGCGATCGCCGCGCTCCAAGCGCGGAGCGCCGCGCTGCAAGCGCAGAGCGCCGCGGCTCAAGGCGCAGCCTCGGAACGTTCGAAGCTTGCGGCGTTGCTGGCGCGCGGGCTCGACGACAGCGATGCGGCCGTACGCGGAGCTTGCGCGAGCGCGCTTGGCGAGCACGGCGTGGGTCTGGATGGCGATGCGATCGCGAAGTTGTTGCGAGCGCTCGCGCGCGGGGTGCCGGAGGCCGGACATGCGGTGGGCGCGGTCGCTCCTGAAGCGGCCTTGGCGAATGTGCACGAGTCGCTTGCGGGGCTGCCGATGCAAACGCGGCTCGACACCTACGAAGCGTTGTTGAAGCGCGACGCGGTCTCCGAGCGCGCCAAGCTCGACGTGATCGCGCGGATCGGCGAGATCGCCAGCCCGCTCGCCAAGCAATTCCTGATGCGCCTGATCGCGGAACGCGCGTTTGCGAAGCGGCCAACGCTCCAAAACGCGGCGACCGAGACGGCCAAGCGAATCGTGGCGGTGCCGAGCGCAACGAAGGCGGCGGCGCAGCCCGCGGAACGGAAGGCGCCATGAGCGCGACGCTGCGCCGATGCTGCGCGCTGCTGCTCATGGCTCTACTGGGCGCGTGTGCCGCGCAAGTTTCAGTGGGTACGAAGAGCGCGTTGCCCGCACGCGAGATCGCGATCCGCGCCGCGCGCGCGCAGCCCAGCGCGCAGCCGGCGTTGCTGATCGCGACGCGCGACGGCGAGCTGCTCGCGTACGACCTCGCGGGCGGCGAGCGCGGAGCCGGCGCGCTGCGCTTTCGCGTGGCGATTGAGAAAAACGCGCAGGCTGAGCTGCTCGACGACGTGATTTGGATTCACACCGCCTCGAGCATCCGCGCGCTCGACACCGAGCAGGGTGCGGAGCTGTATCGCATCGCGCTGTCGCCGTCCGGAGCCAAGACGGCGCGCTACATGGGCGCGGCGCGCGCGGGCAAGCGCATCGCGTACGGCAGCGTGAGCGGTACCGAGCTCGATCCGAGCGCGCGCACGACCATCCACGCGGTCGATGCGCGCACCGGCCAGGTTGCGT
>JAYUYY010000012.1:0-3190 GCA_043752225.1 Sandaracinaceae bacterium
GGTCACCGCGCGATCGATGAAAAAGCCCTCTGCGCCGACGATCAGCACAACGTTCGGGATGTTCCCCGACTCTACGGCGGCGGCCAGCTCAGCGGCATGCACGGCGGCGGTTGTAGCACCGGCCTCTTCCGGGTCGGCTGAAAAGTGGGCTGAAAACTTGGCCGCACGGATCCGCCTTGTGTATGCCCCTTGTAGCTATGGCCGCCAAAGGCACCCGGATCGCAAGCGCGCTTTCCAGCTTAGAGGCCCAGAGCAAGTGGCTCGCGCAGCAGCGCAAGCAGCGGCCGACCACGGCGCACGTGCTGCTGGCGCTGTTTCAACGCGGCACCGCGAGCGAGGTGTTCGCGGCCGCAGGCGTGAGCGAGCTCGCGATGCTCGACGCCGTGCGCGGTGCAGGCGCCGAGCCCGACCCGTCGTTCAGCTTGGTGCGCGAGCGCGCCGAGCGCCTGGCGCTGAGCTTTGGCGCGCAGGAGCCCTCCGACTTGCACGTGCTCTGCGTGCTCGTGCGCGAGGTCCGCAGCGCCGCGTTTCGGATGCTGCACTCGATGCACGCGAGCGCTTCCGGGCTCGAGCTTGCGGTGCTGCATGTGCTGCGCGCTTCGGCCGCTTCGCACGTTGACCCGAACAAGCAGATGGCGTCGCGCGGTCGCATCCAAGACAGCGCGACCGCAGAAGCACCCGGCGCACGCGGCCAAGAGCGCGCCTCGCGTCTCGGTGCGGCGCGACCGTGGGCTCAGCGCCGGCGACCTCTGCCGTCCGCGCAGCAACAGCTGGCAGTCGAGACCGAGCAACGCCGCGCGCGGATCCGCAAAGACAGCGGGCCCGGAAGCGAGCCGCTCGAAGCCCAGACGGACTTGGCGGAGCTGCAGTCCATCATCACGGACAGCGCGTCGGATGAACGCTCCGGGGCGCCGCACGCGCGCGCCGGCAGCCGTCACGCGAGCGTGCAGGCAGCGCTCGCGCGTGCCGCGGTCAGCCGCACGTCGCTCGCGAGCGCGCTCGAGCTCGACGCCAAGCGCTTCCCGCTCTTGACCTCGCTCGGTCGCAATCTCTCGCTCGCCGCCGCGCGCGGCGAGATCGATCCCGTGATCGGTCGCGACGCCGAGGTCGAGCAAGTGCTCGACGTGCTCTCGCGACGGCGCGCGCGCAATCCAGTGCTCGTCGGTGCTCCCGGCGTGGGCAAGACCTCCGTCGTCGACGGCGTCGCGCGCGCGCTCGTGCAAGCGGGCGAAACTCGCGTCGTGATCGAGATCCCGACCAGCGCGTTGCTCTCCGGAACGGGCGTGCGGGGCGCGCTCGCGGAACGCATCGAAGGTTTGTTGCGCGAGATCGTGGCAGCCGAACGGCGCGTGATCTTGTTCCTCGACGAGGCGCACACCGTGCTCGGCACAGATGATGGCGCGGACAGCGTCGCGGGCAGCCTCAAGACCGCGCTCGCTCGCGGGGACGTCGCGTGCATCGCCGCGACCACCGATCAAGAGCACCGGAGGATCTTCGAGCGGGACGCCGCGCTGGCGCGCAGGTTCACGCGGATCGAAGTGCAAGAACCTTCGCGCGACAGCACGCTCGAGATCTTGCGCGGCATCGCGCCGGAGTACGAACGCCATCACGGCGTGCGCATCGATGAGCAAGCGCTGGTGTCGGCGGTCGACCTCAGCGTGCGCTTCATGAGCGAGCGCAGGCTGCCCGACAAGGCGATCGGTTTGCTCGATCAAGCGGCGGCGCGCGTGAAGCGCCGCGCGGGTCGCGAGGTCGGCGCGAGCGCAGTCGCTGAAGCGGTCTCGGAGCACTGCGGTGTCCCGCTCGACCGGCTGATGATGCGCGACGGAGAGCTGTTGCTCGGCCTCGAAGCGTTCCTGCAATCGCGTGTCGTCGGTCAAGAGCACGTGGCGAGCGCGATCTCGGATGCATTGCGCAAAGGGGCAGCGGGCTTTCGCGGCAAACGCCCGTTGTGCACGCTGCTCTTGCTCGGTCCGACTGGTGTCGGCAAGACCGAGATGGCCAAAGCGATCGCAGAGCGCATGTTCCCGGGCACCGCGATGACCCGCATCGACATGAGCGAGCTGTCCGAGGCGCACGGCGTCGCGCGCTTGCTCGGCGCGCCTCCCGGATACATCGGGCATGAAGACGGCGGACAGCTCACCGAAGCGATCCGCAAGCGTCCGTATCAGCTGGTGTTGCTCGACGAGGTCGAGAAAGCGCACCGCGATGTGCTGCTCGCGCTCTTGCCGCTGCTCGACGAAGGTCGGCTTACCGACGGTCGCGGTCGCACGATCGACTTCACCAACGCGGTGATCGTGATGACCTCGAACCTCGGCGTCGAAGCGCTGATTAGCAAGCGCTCGGTTGGGTTCGAGCAAGAGAATCCCGCGCAAGCGCGCGAGCATCGCACGCTGATGCTGCGCGCAGCTCAACGCGCGCTCGCGCCCGAGCTGTGGAACCGGATCGATGAGCCGCTGTGCTTCGACGCGCTCGACCGCAATCACATCGAGCGCATCGCGCGGATGTTCGTCGCGCAGGTCGCGCAGCTCGCAAAGCGCGAGCACGGCATCGCGCTCGAAGTCGACGAGGACGCGATCGAGCTGCTCGTGCAGGTCGGCTACGACCCGGCGCTCGGCGCTCGTCCGATGCGGCGCGCGGTTTCGCGGCTGGTCGAAGCGCCGCTGGCTCGCGCTGTGCTCGCGCTCGAAGCCAAGCGCGGGGATGCCGTGCGCTTGTCCCGCTGCGACAATGCGACGCGCCTGATATTGCATGACGCGGTTGTGGACGCAGCTGAGTAGCGCCGCGGCGCTCCCTCCAGCTGAGTCCCTGGAGCTCGAGTGGCGGCTGTATGGATGGGGGTCACAACCTCCGCGCTGTGGCTAGATCAGGGGGGCCACTCTTGCCAACGCGCTTACCGCGGGTGCATAAGGATCTGCCTCAATGGTAATGCCGGGCGAAGTCGAGATGCCGACAGCGCAGCGCACGCTGCCTGATCTGCCGCGCGCCTTCGGCAACTACTTGTTGTTCGATCGCATCGGTCGCGGCGGCATGGCGGAGATTTTCCTCGCGCGCACGCGCAACGAGCTCGGTGGAACGCGGCGCGTGGTGATCAAGGAAGTGGTCTCCGAGCTCTCGCAGGAGCTCGGGTTTGCGCGCTTGCTGATCCGCGAAGCCAAGCTCGCCGCGCGCCTGCGCCATCGCAACGTCG
>JAYUYY010000013.1:0-3189 GCA_043752225.1 Sandaracinaceae bacterium
TCCGGTTTTTCCTGCGGGCGCGCTCGCTCTCGCATCCAAATCGAACGCGAATCGGCAAGGTCGCGCGTGATGTGAGCGCAGCGAACCTCGTGGGAGCCCGACGGGAGGGAGAACGGCGGACGCTCTCGCTATCACACGGTGTCGTAGCGTTTGCGCTGTTCGTCGAGGTCGGCTTCGAGCGCTTTGATGATCGACTTGTCGTGCAGGCCGAGGATGCGCGCGGCGAGGTACGCGGCGTTCTTGGCGCCGTCGACGCCGACGGTCGCGACCGGAATGCCGGGCGGCATCTGCACGGTGCTGAGCAGCGCGTCGAGACCGCCGGGCATGCCCGACGAGAGCGGCACGCCGATCACCGGGATCAGTGTATGGGCGGCGACCGTGCCGGCGAGATGATTTGCCATGCCCGCGCATGCGATCAGCACTTCGATGCCGCGCCCTTTGGCTTCTGCGACGTACTTCTGCACGCGCTCGGGGGTGCGGTGCGCGCTCAGCACTTTGAGCTCTGCGCCGATGCCGAGACTGGTCAGCGTCTCGTGCGCCTTCTTCACGATCTCGAGATCGTTCGGGCTGCCGGTCAGGATCCCCACGCGCACGGAGGGACTGCTCTTATTCTCGCTCTTCTTGTCCGTCTTCTTCTTGGCCATGGAGCGCGCTGTAGTACCCAAATCGCTCGCCGCTGTGAAGAAGGTCCGCGCCAACTATCGGCGTTGGGGCTCGAAGAGGGCGACGATCGCGCCCAGGTTGTCCTGGATCACGGCGAAGCGGCCGACGTGCGGGACCATGACCTGGGGAACCATGACCTGACCGCCGAGCTGCTTGGCCAGCTCGCGCGAGCGATCGAGGCTCGCGACGGCGATGTACGTCAGCCAGTGCGCGTACGTGCCCTGCGGCGCTTGCATCACGCTGCCCGCTTGGCGCGCGCCGCGCATGAAGATGCTCAAGCCGTCGGCGCCGGCGAACAGCTCGCGCTGCCAACCGAACAGCCGTCCATAGAAGTCGGCCGCGCTGTCGGCATCGCTGGTGTTGAGTTGATCCCAGCAGAACGTGCCGACGCCGGGTGCGATCACCTCGGGCGGATCGCCGCTCGCGCTCTTCCACACGCCGACCATCGAGCCAAACGGATCTTGCACGACCGCGAGCTGGCCCACCGGCAGCTGCGTGGGTCCGGTCATCACCGCGCCGCCGTACGCGCACGCGATTTGGATCACGTCATCGACATCGAGCACGGAGACGTAGCCGAGCACGTGCGGCGGGATGTGCGGGCCAGGTCGCAAGCGCATGCCGCCCACTACATGGCCATTTTTGGTCAGATACGTGTACGGATGACCGACCTTCTGTGTCGCGTCCTCGAAGCTCCAGCCCACGAGCTCGCCGTAAAAACGGCGCGACGCTTCCACGTCGGAAGTCATCAGCTCGTGCCAGACGAAACGGCCTGGCGTGTAATGGATCTCTTGCATTGCAGGACCGGCCCCCCGGGGTCGCGGCATCGTGCACGACCCCGTACGCGGTGTCTTGCGCGTACTTCACAAAAGTGGCTGCACGAAGATGCGAGCGAGCCAGCGTGTGCCGTGTCGTGTCGTGTGTCTTGGCGCCACATGCCGCTCTGCGAAAAGCACGCAACCCCGAAAAGCCGGACACAACTTCGAGACATCGTACGCAGCACGCGAAATACTCGCGGCGTATGAACGCTTACAGCTCGATTCGCGCAGCTCTGTTGGCTGCATCGCTATGCGCTGCGTGCTCGTCTGCAGAGCCGACGCCTGCGCCTTCAACACCGGCAAAGCCCGCGGATAGCCCAAACAAGCTAGAGGTCGTCGCGCCCAATGCGGCGATCGCGGCCCAAGCGAATGACGAAGCGTGCGGCCAGATCGTGGTGGTTGCGTTCAAGGGTGCGTACCAGGCGATCGAAAGCGTCACGCGCAACAAACCGGTCGCGCTGGCGCGCGCGAACGAGCTGCTCACAGCGGTGCAGAAGGGCGCGGACTTCGCGGAGCTCGCGCGCACGCAGTCGGATGCGCCGACCAGCGCGGCGCGCGGCGGCACGATGGGCACGTTTCGCAAGAGCGAGTGGCCTGAGCTCCACATGCCGTTGCGCGACCCGGTGTTCGCGCTCGAGGTCGGCGCGATTGCGCCAGCGCCGATCGAAGCGGACTACGGCTTCACGATCTTGCGTCGCTGCCCGGTGGAAAAGGCGCACGCGCGGCACATCTTGATCCGCTACCGCGGCGCCAAGAAAGCCGATGGCGACATCAAGCGCACCAAAGAGCAGGCCGAGGTCTTCGCCAAGCAGCTGCTCCAGCAGCTCCAAGGCGGCTTCGATTTCGCCAAGCTCGCACACGATGTCTCCGACGACGCGTCGCGCGAGCGTGGCGGCGACATCGGCACCGTCGGTCGCGGCTTGCTCGCGCCGCCGTTCGAAGCCGCGCTGTTCAGCATGCAGCCGGGCGGCCCCAGCGTGCTGGTCGAGACCGACTTCGGCTTTCACATCATCGAGCGCTTGGTGGATTAGCGCGCGCGTCTGCCCGATTCGAGAAGCGTAACCGTGTCGCTTTGCGAGCGACCTCCAAACGTGACCACGACGAAAATGACCAAAGACTTCTCCGTGCCGATCGATTTCGGTCTGCGCAGCCGTGACTACGCAACCGAGCGCCCGGGTTTTCCCGCTTCGTTCTACGACCGGCTCGAGAGCTTTCGCCCGCTGCGCGGTATGCGTGCGCTCGATCTCGGTACCGGGCCGGGCGTGATCGCGCTCGAGCTCGCGGCGCGCGGCGCGTTCGTGATCGGCACGGACATCGCGGAGAACCAAGTCCTCGCAGCGCGTGAGCTCGCTCAAGCGCGCAATCTCTCGCCGAGCTGCCAGTTCGAGGTCGGCTCGGCCGAGCAGATCGCGTTCGCTGAGGAGAGCTTCGATCTGATCACCGCAGGCCAGTGCTGGCACTGGTTCGATCACGCGCGCGCGCTCGCCGAGTGCACGCGCTTGCTCACGCCCGGCGGCCTCTTGTTCATCGCGCACTACTGCTATCTCCCGCAGCACAGTCAGCTCGTGCGCGACAGCGAAGCGCTGGTCCAAAAGCACAACCCGGGCTGGAAGCTCGGCGGCTTCAACGGGCTCTTTCCGTGGCTCGTCGACAGCGTGGTCAGCGAGCGCATGCGCCTGCGCGAGCTGTTTTGTTACGACCACGAGCGCGA
>JAYUYY010000014.1:0-3181 GCA_043752225.1 Sandaracinaceae bacterium
CCGAGCAAGGAGTAACCCCCCTCGAGCCAAAGCAAGATCGCCACAGGAGGCACGACCGTAACGCGGGCGCTCATCGTCACGGTTACGAGCGCCAGTGGCGCCACGGGCTTCGTTTCGCGTGAGGTCGCGGCATTCATATCCGTGCTGCGAATTAGCGAATCAGCATCGTCGAGATCGAACCACGCCAGAGCAAAGCGCGCGCCTGGGCCGAGATCGAGCGCGAAACCGCGCATATCAATCAACTGCGCTGACACGATCGCGCCGAGCGCCAAAACATGCGCAGTGCCGAGCGAGGCCGTGTTTACGCGTAGATCGTTCTGCAGCTCGACGTGAGGCGTGATGCGGAACGAATCGCTGAGCTCGAGCGCCGCGCCGGCTCGGATATGCCAGCTGGTCGCGCCGAGATGCCCCAACCCAATCCCCAGGAACGCGCTGTGCGCGGGATCGACGCCGCCACGCATTTTTTTTTCGCTCGCGTCGACTTGATCTCGATCGCTGCGCGGCACCGCGGTGTTCGGCGCCGGTGCCGGCTTGGGCTTCGTGAGCGGCGGCGGCTCGGTGAGCCGAGACCAAGACAATCGCAGCCGCTCGATCGTCGCGAGCGCGAGCGCGCGTTCGCGACCCACGCCCTCGAAGTCGCTCGCGCGCAGCTGCTCGACCTGCTGGCGCGTCTCGCCTTGGCGCGTCACGCGCAGCGTCAAGCTCAGCTCGTCCCCGCAGCCGGGCTCAGTCACGCTGAGCTCGACCACACGGCCGCCCTCAACATCGCGTTCAGGCTCTTCCGCGCTCGCATCGTTCGGCTGCGCGATCCCAAGCACCACCAGCTCGACCTCGAGCGCTTGCGCATACGCCTCGACATCGAATGCGAGCCCCGCGCAGCGCTCCACGCTCACGCGAATCTCTTCCGGCAACGAGAGCGCCCGCGCATGCAGCGGCACGCTCGCGAACACCAACGCAATACTGAGAAACGCAGTGCGCGCGTACAACTCGCGTTTCCCACACACGCGACGCGACCGCTTACCTATCAGCCTCAAGCTTGCCCCTTCATCCCTCAACGAGGTCGCAGGATTCGTGTTCGATTTGGCTGTGAGAGCGAGCGCGCCCGCAGGAAAATCCGGAACAATACACACGTATTGTGAGGATTTTTCCGAGGACGTAAGCCGCTCTCCCAGCCAAAGCGGACACGAATCACTTGAGCTTTGCGCGAGCCTCGGTCACGTACCGTCCTTTTGGATAGCGGCGTAAATAATCTTCCGCCGCCTGCACGACGCGGTCGCCTGAAACGCTGCCGCGCTTGACCTGAGTCTCGAGCACGCGCAACAAGCGAATGCGGCAATCCTCGGCGAGCGGCCCTGCAAGCCCGAGCGAAAGCGCTTGCTCGTACGCGAGCGCTGCGCGCTCCGGATCGAGCAGCTCTTCGTCGCGAATGCGCCCGATCGTAAACGCCGCGAGCTTCGCGCGCGGGTCCGTTCCGTGCTCTTGCACGACGCGATCGAGCGCACCGAGCGCCGCGCGGTAGTCACGCTTCATGCGCGCTTGGTCCGCCATCTCGAGCAACGCGCTCGCGTCGAGCGCGCCGAGCGCGAATCCTTCCTGCGCTTGGCTCGGACTCGTAGCCGTCTCCTTGGGGCGCGCAGACCTTTGCTCTTTGCTCACCTGCACGCGATCGATCTTGGCGCTCGGAGCCTGTGTGCTCGCAACCTGCGTGGTCGCGACCGAGGCACTGCCCGCGCGATCCAACAGCGCGCGATCCGGCAGCGCGCGATCCGCAGCAGCAGCCTTCGCATCACCGGGCGCCGGCACGACCAAGCTTTGTCCAGCGGTCAGCCGCGCAACCCCATCTTCGATCGCAGCGCTGCGCACCAACACTTTGCCTTCCTCGACCTGCACGCTCACGACGCCTTGCTCGCGCTCGACCGTGAACTTGGTGCCGACCACCTCAACGCTCGCGCCTCCCGCCTCGATCACCCAACGGCGCGGCCCGCCCGGCTTCACCGAAAAGCGCGTGCGACCGCGCAGCAAGTGCAGGACGACCGCGCGCTCCGACAGCTCGAGCGGCAACAGGCGCGTTTGCGGCGACACGCGCAGCTCGGAGCCGTCGTTGAGCGAAACGATCGCATCGCTCTCAGCCGTCGCGATCTCGCCGATCGCGCTGCCGTCCACGCGCGCGATCGCCGGCCCCGCCGCTCCGCGCGCGCTGCCGCGCTCGGCCACCGATCCGCTCGCAACCGTTTCGGTGCCAACCCCCGAGTGCAACGCGATCCAGGTCGAGCCACACACGGCGACCACGACCGCGGCGGCAAAAGCCCACGCGCTCGGGCCCGCGAACGCGCGACCGAACGGCGCGCGCTTGCGGTCGCG
This sequence comes from Sandaracinaceae bacterium, assembly GCA_043752225.1. Classification (GTDB taxonomy): domain Bacteria; phylum Myxococcota_A; class Polyangia; order Polyangiales; family JAFGIB01; genus JAYUYY01. Next base: position 2,362 of record JAYUYY010000014.1, read on the forward strand.
CTGCTCGGCGATGCGCCGCCAAACCCGCTCGACGCGGTCCGGCGAGAGCGCGGGCCGCAAGCGCTTCTCGAGCGGCTCAGTCATGGCGACCTCGCTCCACGTGCGGCTGTTTGAGCAGGCCCACGTGCGCAGCGACGCGATCTTGCGCGCGCGTGAGCAAACGCTTGGCCGTCGCGAGCGAAACGCCCGAGAGCTCAGCGACCTCGGTCAGCTCGTGGCCGTGCACGTGACGCAAGATCCACGCGCTGCGCTCACGCTCCGGCAACGGCTTGAGCGCCGCGTCGATCCGCACGAGCTCGCTCTTTTGCTCTGCGGACGCATCGGGTGAGGCGAGCTGCGCGAGCGTCGCATCCTCGGCACCGCGGTCGAGCCCGAGCATGCGCAGCAAGCGCCGCTTGCGAAAGCGCCGGTGACAGGTGTGCACGGCGATGCGAAGCAACCAACCGCGAAACGCCGCCGGCTCTCTCAAAGAGGAAAGCTGCGAGAGCCCCTGCACGAACGTGTCTTGCACGACGTCTTCGCACTCGTGCACGCGCCCGAGCAAGCTCGCGACCGTCTGCGAGACCGCATGCACGTGCCTTCGATACAACATCTCTTCAGCCCAACCTTTGCCCGCAAGCGCTTCGGCGACCAGCGCCGCATCGCTCTGCCCTTCGCGCGGGACCACCGCCAAATGAGCCACGAATGGCGCGGTCGACATGGCGTTGGGGGTATTCCTCACGAAGGCTCACAAGCTAGCGCGAACGAGCTCGCGCACGCTCATAAGGATAGAGCCGTCACAAAGCCCCCACGGCTCAGTCCTCTCAAAGATTCTTAGTGC
>JAYUYY010000015.1:0-3178 GCA_043752225.1 Sandaracinaceae bacterium
GCTGGGGCTCCCCGTCTTCGCCCAGCAGCGGGATCTTGCGCGTATGCAGATACCGCGTGCCGTGCGGCGTCTCGATCGGCTCGTCCGGAATGTCCTCGAGCTGCTTGCCGTGCAGCACTCTGCGATCCTTGGCGACGAAGAAGTCGGCTTGTGCCTTTGGAAAGAAGTCGTAGTCGGTCTTGCCGAGCAACGCGCTACGCGACAACCCGAGCAGCTCTTCTCCGGCTCGGTTGAAGCGCTCGAAGCGCAGGTCCGCCGCGTCCTTCACGAACACCATCGCGGGCATGTGCTCGATGATCGAATCGAGAAAGCGCGTAAGGCCGCTAGCCGCGAGCTCGACCTTGGCGGTGCTTTGCTCTGCCACGTGCGCGCGCACGTCGTCGAAGAAGATACCGGCAGAGCGCTCGAGCACGGGCGCAGCCGTCGCGACCAGAACGCGTGCACCGCGCGGGGTGTCTTGCAACACGAGCTCGTGGCGCTCGCGCGGCACGCGGTCGATGCACACCGGGAGATAGCTGCGCAGCGCCTCCGCCAGCTCCGCCGACAATCCTTGCAAGCCGCTGCTTTGGGTCGCCGCTCGCAAGCTCGGCCCGAACAGCTCCAGCGCAGCGCGATTGGCATAGCGCACCGACAACGCGAGCGTGTCGCTCGAGCCGGCTGCTTCCACCACGATCACCGCTTGCGAACCTACTTCAAGCAGCTCGAGAAACATCCCTTGGGATCGGTCGCTCAAGTCCCCCCGCTCACGCAAAAACGCGCCACCGTACCACGCACAATCGAGATGCTGTAGCGTGCGCGCGATTGTTGAGGGGCGGCGGAAAAGCATGAAGGGCTCGAAACGAACCGGTGGGGCGCGGCGCGCGGGCTGGCCCGTGTGGAGGACGTACGCGCACGCGGACGCGGCGCTCGGCCTTTGGGTCGTGAGCCTGGTCGCGATGATGATCGTGCCGCTGCCCACGCTGCTGCTCGATCTGCTGATCGCGAGCAACCTCGCGCTGTCCGTGTTGCTCTTGCTGGTCTCGCTCACCGTGCGCGACGGGCTCGCATTCACGTCGATGCCGACGCTGTTGCTCGTGACGACGCTCTTTCGCTTGGCGCTCAACGTCTCGTCGACGCGCTTGATCTTGCTGCAAGCGGACGCCGGCCAGATCATCCGGGCGTACGGCGACTTCGTGGTGCGCGGCGACTACGCCGTCGGAGGCGCCGTGTTCTTGCTGCTCACCGTCGTGCAATACGTCGTGGTCGCGCGCGGCGCCGAGCGCGTGGCCGAGGTCGGCGCGCGCTTCAGCCTCGATGCCTTGCCCGGCAAGCAGCTCGCGATCGATGCCGACGTTCGGCTCGGCGCGATGACGGTCGCAGCCGCGCGCTCGCGCCGCGCGGAGCTCGAGCGCGAGAGCCGCTTCTACGGGGCCATGGACGGCGCGATGAAGTTCGTGAAGGGCGATGCGATCGCCGGCATCGTCATCGCCATCGTGAGCTTCGTCGCCGGCAGCTCTCTCGGCGCGCTGCGCGACGGCCTTTCGCTGAGCGAGAGCCTGCGCGTGTACGGGCTGCTCACGATCGGCGATGCGCTCGTGAGTCAGATCTCGTCGCTGATGGTCGCGATCAGCGCCGGCCTGGTCGTGACGCGCGTCGCCTCGGGTGAAGAGCACGCCTCGCTCGGCAGTGATCTCGCGCGACAGCTGCTCGGCAGCTCTCGCGTGCTGTGGACGACCGCTGCATTCTTTGCGGCGCTGGCGTGTGTGCCCGGCTTGCCGACCCTGCCGTTCGCTGCGCTCGCGCTGGTGCTCGGCCTTTGTGCACGCACGCGCGTTGGAGAAGAAGCCCGAGCGCTGCAAGCCAGCGAGCATGGACGCGAGCCCGCGTCGTTGCGCATCGAGCTCGGCGCGCAAGCCGCGAGCCAGCTGCTCGACAGCCCGGCGTTGCTCTCGGCCGTGCAGGCCGTCAGGGCGCGTGTCTCCGAGGCGCTCGGGCTTCCGCTCAGCGCGATCGGCATGCTCGAGCGTCGCGACCTGCCTGCGCGCGGCTACGTCATTCACGTCGCCAGCGCTCCAGTCGAGGCAGGCACGCTGCCCGCGGGTGACGACGCGCTGGCTCTCGACACGCTGGTGCCACGCCTGCAGCGTGCGCTCCAACGACACGCCGCGAGCTTGCTCGGTGTCGACGAAGCGCACGCGCTGGTCGAAGCCGTCGCCAAGCACTCGCCGGTGCTCGTGCAGCAGCTCGTACCGCAAACGCTGACGCTGCGCGCGCTCACTCAAGTCCTTCAGCGCTTGCTCGCGGAAGGCGTATCGCTACGGCCGCTACGCCCGGTGCTCGAAGCGCTCGCGGTCGAGACCACCGGCAGCACGCTCGCACCGCTCGAGCTGGTCGAACGCGTGCGCGTACGCTTGGGCCATCAGATCACCGCGGCGCATACGACGGACGGCACGCTGCGCACGCATGCGATCGATCCCATGATCGAGGACGCGCTGCGCGACGCGGTCGTGGGCAGCGGCGAGAGCGCGTACTTGGCGCTGCGTCCCGACTTGGCGTCAGACATCGTCGCGAGCGTTCGTCATGCGATCGGTGACATCACGACCTTGCGCGCGGTGCTGATTACGCAACCGGATGTTCGGCGCTGGCTGCGCGCGCTGATCGAGGTCGAGCTGCCGGAGCTCGCGGTGCTCAGCTACTCGGAGCTACCGCCGAACGCGCGCGTCGAGCCACGAGCACCGGTGCGCGTGCGGGCGGCCGCGTAGATCGACTGCACAACCGTTCGTCGCCGGGCGCACGACGCTGGCTCCTCGCGCTGTCTCACCGAGTCTCGTTCCGCCGCGCGCGTGTCTCGCTGCGATCGCGGTAGAGGTCCCGGTACCGCGTCGTTACATGGCAGGCACGCACCTTGCTTCTCACACAGCGGCGGTGTGGTGTCGCGGGTCTTCACGCATAGGCGTCTCCAACTGCGAGTGAACGCAGACGGGGACATGCGTGCTTGGCTTGCGATCCGCAGCGATGCGCGCGCTGGGGACGGCGTTCGCAATCACTTCGAGGAGGTTGGAACGTGAGAGATGCAATGCGCTTGGAACAGGTGAATCGTGCTGGGCTCGTAGGTTTGCTGGCAATCAGCGTGCTCATCGCGTGCGGCGGTGACGACATGGAAGCTGCCGGAAGTGGCGGAGCGAACGCGGGCACGAAC
>JAYUYY010000016.1:0-8070 GCA_043752225.1 Sandaracinaceae bacterium
GCGGTGCCATCTATATAGAGGTCGAGCTCGGGCACGTACGCGATCGCATGGTCGAACACCGCGAGCGATGCCGGCGATCCGGTGATCGCGCCGTTGCGCCGCGTGCGCACGAGCACGATCCGCGCATCGACGCCCGCTTCGCGCAGCATCGTGTAGATCAGCGAGGCTTTGTCTTTGCAGTCGCCAAAGCCGCGCTGGACGATCAGCGGCACGCGATAGGGCATAAAGCCGTGGATGCCGAACTCGAGCCCGACGTAGCGCGTGTTGGTGACCACCCAGTGCTGGATGCGCTGGGTTTTTTCTTGGGTCGTCTTCGCGCCTTTGACCAGGTCCGCGACCGTGCGCTTGAGCGTCGCGTCGGCGTAGAGCTGATCGCGGATCAGGCCCCAGTACCAGCGGCCGACGTCCTGCCAGCTCTCGTACGTCGAGACGTGCAGGTACGCGCCGATCTCGGTCGTGCCCGGCATACCCGCCTCGGAGACGATCGCCGCAAGACCCTCGACCTTCCAGCGATCGATCCGGCGCGCGCCGTCGACGACCTGCGTGTGCGAAAGCCCTTCGAGCTTCGGCTCGTGCACGAAGAACTTGCGGCTGGTCGGCGTGATCAGCACGTACTCCGAGCGCTTGGTCGGCGTGAAGCTCTGCAGCGGATGCAGGTCGCCGTAATAGTCGGCAAACAGGTTGCGGTGCGCGACGTCGTCGATGCGGTAGCGCAGCTCGACCACGTCGCCGGGCTCGAGATCAGGGAACACCACGACCAGCGCGCGCGTGTCGTAGTAGATGCGGTACCACGGCTCGCCCAGCGCCTGCTCGTAGCTGCGCACGGCTTCGAGCACGCGGCCGTCCTAGCGGTACACGCGCGCGAGCCGAACGTCGCCGCGCTGCGCATCGGGATCGTATTGGATCGGGAAGGTGCGGTATTGGCGCGCGCCCTCGTCGTCATGCACCTGCGCTGCGTGCTGAAAGAAGCTCGAGCCCAAGCCGTTCTCGAACACGGTATTGACGCGCAACGTCGAGAGCGTGGTGCTCGAGTAGCCGCTCTTGGTCTCGCGCATCGCGAGCAGCTCTTTTTCCGGCACCGCGTAGGCTTCGTCCGGTCGCGTGCGCGGGCGAATTTGCTCGAGCAGCTCGCGCGTCGGCGCGTCTTGCGGCTTGAGAATCAGCGCTTGCGAAAACGCCTCGGCGGCGAGCTCGGGCTGATCGGCGCGGAGCAGCGCGCGACCATACGCGGTGTACAGCTCGGGCGCTTCGGGCACGAGATCGATCCCGGCGCGATAGGTCGCAAGAACGAGATCATCGCGGCCGAGCGCGTCGTAGATGCTGGCGACATAGAGCAGAGTCTGCGTGCTGCCGAACGCGACGTCGCTGAAGTCTTCGAGCAGCTCGTGGGCTTCCGCGGTCGCGCCGCGCTGCAAAGCATCCGCGATCAGCACACGCAAAGAGCCGACGTCGTCCGCGCGGCGCTCGAGCACTTGCTTGTGCGTCGCCATCGCAGCGCTGGGATCTCCACCGGTCTGATAGAGCGAAGCGAGCTGGCGCAGCACGTTCGCGGTGCCGCCGACCTCGGCCTGTAGCTCTTTAGTGATGCGCGTTGCGAGCGCGGTCAGCTCGAGGTCGCTCAGGATCGACGCGCGCATCAGCTGCGCTTGCTGAAAGCCGGCGTGCGACTTGGGAATGGCCTCGAGCAGCGGGAGCGCTTGCTCGGGCACGGGGCCGCTCGCGAGCACGCTCGCCTGCAAGATCAGCGCGCGCGGATCCTTCGGATACTTCGCATACGCATCCGACGCGAAACGCATGACCTCGCTGCGCTCTTCGGCCAGCTGGGCTGCGAGCTCCAGGTGATCGAGCGACGGCTCGATCTCCACGGCGCGCGCGGCGAGCTGCTTGGCGCGGCGCTCGGCGGGGTCGTCCGCACCGGTGACGCGCAAGAAGCGCGCGAGCATGAACAACGCGGAGGCGCTCGTCTTGTTCGGCTTTTCGGCGCCCAGCTCGGCCGCGCGATCGAGCGCAGCGAGCGGCGCTACGGGAGCCTTGCCGAGCTTCACGCCCGGGTCGTGTCCGGCGGCGACCGACGACGCCCCGCCGATCGCGCCGAGCGTCCGATCGAAGCGCACGTTCTTCGCGACGCCGCCTTGGGCATCGCCGACGCGCAGAAAGAAACCCCAGGCCGCGTTCGTGACGCACACCTTGGCGAGCAGGCGGTTTGGACCTTTGTGCGCGCCGACCAGCGCGACCGCTCGCTCGGGACTGGCTTGTCGGTACGCTTCATCGCGCAGGACCTCTTCGCCGTTCCAGAACAACTTGATCGCGCCGCCTGCGCCGGTCCACAGCGTGAGCGGTTGGGCGACCTCGCTGTGCACGATGGTTTCGGCGAGCGCGCAGGCGTTTTGGCGCGGCCGCAAGAGCGCGCCGAGCGGCACGTAACCGCGGCGCACCGCGCGCTCGGGCAGCTCGCGCCAGCGCACCGGCCGTTCTTTACCGGGATAGCTGGCGCTCAAGTCGGCGAGCTCGAGCTTCTTCTCGTCGACCGGCGTCGCGGTGTCGAAGCCGCTCTTGCCCTCGTTGTCGAACGGGCCGATCACGCGAAAGCGCGTCGCGTAGCCGAGATCCGAGAAGAGCTTTGCGTCGCCGCTCGAGCTGTCGACCGTTGCGTCCGGAGCGCCGCCCTCTGGCTTCGCGGTGGCCGGCGTATCGGACGAAACGGCTGCGACGGTCACGCCTGCGATCGCGAGGCGACCGCGTGCTTGCCCGAGCACGGCTTTCACGAACACCGCGCGCGGCGCCGGCAAGCGCTTGTCCGCGGCGAGCTTCTCGAGCAGCGCGAGCGTGCGCTGCGGCGTGCTCGCGTCCCAGCTCTCGAGCAGCTCGAGCACCGGCAGGACGCCTTCGGGTTGCTTGGCTAAACGCAGCGCATCGGCCGCGAGCGCTTGGTTCGCGAGGTCGGTCGCGTTCGGCTTGCCCAAGCTGCTGCTCGGGCTCGCGCTCGCGGTCGAGCCTGCTGCGCTGCGCTCGTTCGGCTTTGGATTCGCCGGCCTGCTGGAGGGCGAAGGCGCCGGCGCTGCGGCCGCAGGCGCCGCGGTCGCGCTCCAAAGAGCGCCCGAAGCCGCGCTCAGCACCAGGAAAAAACTCACCGCCGGAGCGATGAAACGAGGCGGGCAGATGGGCACAAGCACGGTGGCCGACGAGCGTAGCCACCGTGGCTCATGCGCACAAGCAAACGGTCAGCTCGCGGTGAAGCGCGGATACGGACGGTTCGGACCACGGCCGCGCGAGTTGTCCGAGCTGCGCTGCGGCGCGGCTTGGTTGGAGTCGCGGATCACGTCACGCCGCACTTCGGTACGCACGTCTTGACGGACGGGCCCGGACGAACGCGATTGCCCCACGTGCCGCGGGTGCGACTCGCGAGCTTGATGATTCGAGCGTTGCGGCACTTGGCCATCGCCACTGCCGCTCGCGCTCGGCTCGGCGCGACCGGCGACCGGGAGCGCTTGCGCGATCAAGCGCTCGATGCGCGAGAGCGTCGGGCGCTCGTCGTTGCTGCACAGCGAGACCGCGGCGCCTGCTCGGCCTGCGCGCGCCGTACGACCGATGCGGTGCACATAGCTCTCGGGATCGACCGGAAGGTCGTAGTTGATCACGTGCGAGATGCCGTCGACATCGATGCCGCGCGCGGCCAAATCGGTTGCGACCAAGACGCGCAAGTCACCATCGCGAAAGCGCGACAGCGTGCGCTCGCGCGCGTTCTGGGACTTGTTGCCGTGGATCGCGTCGGCGTCGACGCCGGCAGCGGTCAGGTGTTGCGCGACGCGGTTGGCGCCGTGCTTGGTGCGCGTGAAGACGATCGCGCGCTCGATCTCGGGGTTGCGCAGGAGCTTCTCCAGCACCGAGCGCTTGCCCTGTTGATCGACGAACCACACCGACTGGTTCACCTTCTCGGGCGTCGAGGAGACCGTGCTCACGGCGACGTGCACCGGGTTCTTCACGATCTGCTTGACGATCGACTCGAGCTGCTTGGGCATCGTCGCCGAGAACAGCAGCGTTTGGCGCTGCGTCGCGGTGACGCTCAAGATGCGCTTGATGTCGGGCAAGAAGCCCTGGTCGAGCATGCGATCGAATTCGTCGAGCACGAGCGTGTCGATCGCATCGACGCGCACCAGGCGCTGCTGGAGCAAGTCCCACAAGCGGCCGGGCGTCGCGACGATGATGTCGACGCCGCGCCGCAGGTCTTGCACTTGGCGCGATTGCGAGACGCCGCCGAAGATCACGGTGTGGCGAATCGCCGAGTCTTGACCGTACTGCGCGATGCTCTCGCCGATTTGCGCGGCGAGCTCACGCGTCGGCGCGAGGATCAACGCGCGCACGCGGCGGTCTTGATTGGGTCCCGCCTTGAGCATGCGCTGCAACATCGGCAGCACGAACGCGGCCGTCTTGCCGGTGCCGGTCTGCGCGCAGCCGACGACATCCCGGCCCGCGAGCGCATGCGGGATCGCTTGCAGCTGGATCGGGGTAGGGGTTGTGTAGCCGGCGTTGACCACCGCGCGCAGAAGCACGGGCAAAAGGCCAATCGAGGCAAAATCGATCGAAGCCGAAACAGCTTCGATTACTGGCGTCTCGCAGCGCTCGGTCTTCGGCGTTGCGGTCGCTTGCGCGAACGACATCTCACTCACAGGTACTCGTCTCTCTGCGGCCTAAAAAAGGAGCCGCCTCTTCTTCGATCAGGACCCGCAACGCACAAAGTAGCTTCGCGGGTTTGGACCCGTGCGAAGCGAATAGGACTTCGCGTCTACAGATCCCCCCAGCGCGTCTAAATGCTCGCTGGGTGCGTGTGTCGCCGGTGGTCGACTTGTCCGCGATCGAGATCGAGAAAGAGCCGAATGCCAAAACGGTACGCTTACGGAGCGCCTAACTAGCACGCATGGGGACACAGGGCAAATCGATCAGGCGCTTCGCCGCGAAACGGGCTGCAACTCTTGGTTAGGCTGCGATTATCCCGCCGCATTGGGATGGCGTGCTCGACCTCACCGTGCTCGGGCTTTAGTGTCTTGTTAGAGGAACCTATGACGATCAATAACCAGTCCGAGCTCGAGGCCCTGCAGCGCATCGGTGCGATTCGTCGCGCAAGCGCGTGATGCAATGGGCGCCGCGGTCGAGCCTGGCATTGCAACCGGCGATCTCGATGCGATCGGCGCTTCGATCTTGAAGAAGCACGGCGCACGGTAAGCGCGCGCGAGCGCGAGCTGGTCAGCGTCACGCGCCAAGCGCTGCGCGACGGCATGCAGCAGGCGCGCGCCGGCAATGAGCTGCGCGAAATCGGTCACGCGGTCGAGAAGCGCGCGCGTCGCGCCGGCTTCGCGGTCGTGCGCAACCTGTGCGGTCACGGTGTCGACGAAGCGGACGACGTTTGGACGCTGCGCACGCCCGACGGCAGCCGCGGCGCCCAGTTCGAGCACACGATGGTGATCACGAAGAGCGCCCCGATCGTGCTCATGCACTAGAAGCGCGTTAGGGCGAGTACTGCAGCGAGCGCTTTGCTTCCTTGCGCACGGCGTTTCGGATCATTGGCGTCCAGCCGAGCAAGCGCCCCGGCGTTCCGAGCGCCATCTTCGCCCACGTCCAAAAATTGAAGTCGTCAGGATCGGCCGCGACGGATGATGCTGTGTCGATCGATGACCTTATAAGACTCGTGCGGGCCACCCTCGAGGGAGTCGCGTGGGTTGGTGCGCCGAATATGCGATCCGATCGGGCAACGCATGCCATCGCGATCGTTCCACAAGTAGCCGAACGAGTTTTCCGAGGCGAGCGCAGGATTGTCCTGCTGCGGACTGAGCGCGAGCGGTGCGCCGCTGGGCCAGCGCCCGACGCACTTGGATGCGAGCTCGATCGCTCCATCCGCCACCGTGCTACCCGGGCACGCGGCTTGTGCGGTCTGCCGGATGTAGCTCCAAAAACCATACAGATCTTGCTTGAGCTGTCGCGCGACCAAGTAGCTGCCGTTGCGGCCCAGCGCTTTGCGCTTGCCCTCCGCGCTGCACGGCGCGAGCTGTCCCGCGACGTCGAGCGCGGGCTCCGTATTGGGCACGAACGGCAGTTTGCCGTACTCGTTTTCGTAGCCGAGGATCATCTCGCCGGCCTTGAGCGTGCGCGCTAGGTGGTGCTTTGGTGGGGCTGCCTTCGATCGCGGGCTGCGCGATACCGTCGGCAAAGCCAAAGTGCTCGCGGCGACCGGGCAGCGTTTGGGTGGTCAGCTCTGTCATGCATTCGAGCGCGTCTTGGATCGAAGCGCGTTGCGCGTCGATCAGCTCGCGGAGCGGCGAAGGTGACCGCGCAAAGAGCATCAGCACAGCGTCGACCGGCGCATCTCGACCACCCAGTCCCAGCGGTTTGGATCGCTTTCCTCGGTATCGCAGAGCGTTCGCGAACGCATTTCCGATCCCGAGAGACCTTCGCGAAACTCGAGCGGAAACGTCTGCAGCTCATCCTCACTGAGGCCGAGCGCGGAGAGCCCGCACGCGGTCCACGCGATGTTCAAACAGACATCCGGTGGCCTATCGAATCCCGTCGTGACGAGCTGCGCGATCGATCGCAACCATCGCCGCGCTTTGACGGGCTCGCTCACGCGCAGCAGTAGATAGCTGGCTTCGGGCTTGTTTTGATTGCCGCTGAAGATGATTCCCTGAATGTCGCCGAGCTCGAGCACGTGGGCCTCTTCTCAGAATCGCTTCAACCAAGCGCGCGCTTCGGTATGGAAACCTCGCCGGAGCTGCGCGCAGATCTTTCGGTTGTTGAGGATGTTGGGAACGGTCAGCCGCGGGTATGCACTGTACCAAACCTGCGTCGGGATTTGGTGCGCGCGCGTCCAAGCCTTGAATCGCTCTTCATCGGTCGCGCCTTGAAAGCCAGCAGCACCGTCTTGGGGAAACCTTCGGTGTTGCTCCAGACCGAGGTGAGACCCACTGCAGCCTTGTCGATGAAGTCGCCGAGGTGTTTTTCCCAGCTGCCATCGTAGTTGCTGAAGAAGAGCAGGCGGCGGCCCTCATCGATCAGCACCCAACGCGCGAAGTGGATGCTCGAGATGTTGCCGAGGCTGCCGCGCGTGAAGATCTCGTGCGCCAAGAAATCGATCGCCGCGAGCACGACGCGCGTGGACAGCGCGCGCAGCGGCCCCGGTCGCAACGACACGACATGCGTGAGCTGGTTTTGGACCTGCAGGTCCTCGCGGGCATCAGCTGTCGCGCTTCGTCCGGGATGTCGAGCTGCTCGATCTCCGCATCGAAGCGTTCTTTGACGGCAATCCCCGCGAGCACGGGCAAGAGCGCGGGGACCGCAGCGGCTGCTCTGAGCGCGGCTGCGGCTAGTCGCAGCGGACGCAGCGGCATCGCATCACGCCGGATCGAGCCGAATCGGCTCCGCCAGCGCACGACACAGCGAGATTGGATCCGCACTCCGTCCCTCGCCGCTCGGATCGAGGTTCGTCAGCGCGAGCTCGATGCGCTGCCGAATCAGCTCTTCGCCCTTGATCTGCCTGGCGCTCGCGCCCGGTACCGCGACGTAGAAGGCGCGATAAGGAATCGCGTGATCGATTAGGAAGCGAGACACCGCAGCGCGTTGCTCGGGCGGCAGCACGTCGCCGCGCACCGGATAACCTTCACAATGCTGATACACGGCGTGGATTCCGGCTGCGCCTTCGCTCACGAGCTCCATCACGTGTGCATCGAGCTCGCCGTCATAGTTCGACTCGAACGCGAGCAGGGATCGCGAGGAAGCCGACGCAGCCGGGACGATCACCCAGCGCGTGACATGAACGAGCTGCAGCGCCTCGAATGGGATGAACGCGTTGCCGCGAACGTGCGTACCGATCTCTTCGAGCAACGCGCGCAGCGCATCTTCCCGCCCGGGCGCGATCGCGATCACCACCGTCAGCGCGTGACCGGTCGCTTGCGGCTCTGCGGCTCGCATCAAGACGTAAGAGATCGACGGCATCCCCGAGATGTTGCGGTGGGGATTCGAGCTTTCGTACGGCGGCATTGGACAACGCGGGTACCTCATGTCCCCATATCGTTTGATTTCCGA
>JAYUYY010000017.1:0-8067 GCA_043752225.1 Sandaracinaceae bacterium
CTCGACCTCCACCGCAAAGCCGGTCTTGATGAGTCGCTTCACGCTATCGGGGGTGGCAGCAACGCGCGTCTCACCTTCCGCGCATTCTTTGGGAACGAAGAGCTTGGGCGCCATGGCGCGCCTGTATACCCGTTTTGCCTATTGGAGCAACTGCCGGCGGGCGGGGGGCCGGGGAGGCGATCGCGGACTGCCATGGAGGGCGGCTTTCCGCTTGGTGTAGGCTCGCTCGCGGCTCGCTCGCGGTAGTGCGCTCGCGGCCGCTCGCGCCACGCCCGGCGCGGCTGAAGGCGGAGAAAAACGTGGAGACAACCTCGGTGCGGCTCGAAGTAAGCGGTGCGGTCGCGACCATTTCGCTGAGCCGCCCGACCGCGCGCAACGCGCTCGACTTGCAAATGGCGGTCGAGCTGCGCCAGGCCGCTCGCAACGCCGAGATGGATGCGAGCGTGCGCGCAGTTCTGCTGACCGGCGACGGCCCGGCCTTTTGCCCGGGCGGAGACGTGAACGGTTTCTACGCGGCGCTGCCCGCGCCGGAGCAGCACCTCAAAGACATCGTGCAGCCGCTGCACGACGCGATCTCGATCCTCGGCAACATGGACAAGCCGTTGATCGTCGCGGTCGCTGGCGTCGCGGCCGGCGCTGGGCTCGGGCTCGCGCTGTGCGGCGATCTCGTGCTCGCCTCCGAGAGCGCGCGCTTCTGCGTCGCGTACACCGCGATCGGCGCGAGCCCGGACGGCGGCACTTCGTTCTTCTTGCCGCGGCGCGTCGGACTTGCGCGCGCGATCGAGCTCGCGCTCGACAACCGCGTGCTGTCCGCGAGCGAGGCGCTGGCGATCGGGCTCGTCAACGCGGTGCTGCCCGATGCGGAGCTGTCGGCTCGAGCGCTCGAGCGCGCGCACCAGCTCGCGAGCGGACCGACGCGTGCGTATGCGATGACGCGCAAGCTGCTGCGGCAAAGCCTCGATCACACGCTCGAGCAACAGCTGGCGCTCGAAGGGCGCGGCATCGCCTCGATGGGCAGCACCGAGGACTTCGTCGAGGGCGTCAGCGCGTTCGTCGAGAAGCGCAAGCCGACATTCTCTGGACGCTAGAACGCCATCGGGTCGGGCTTGAGCGTGGGCAGGTCGAGGCTCAGCTCGCGCATCGGCAGCGATTGCTGCGCGCGATACGCGGCGTAGTGGGTCAGCACGCGGCGCACGTAGCGGTGCGTTTGGCTAAACGGGATGCGCTCGAGGAACGCGTCGAGCGGCATGTCCGCTTGGTGTCCGCGCATCCACAGCCGCACGTTGTGCGGGCCGCCGTTGTACGACGCGATCGCAAGCGGCAAGCGGCCATCGAAACGCCGCAACAGCGACGCCAGGTACCAGGCGGACATCTCGAGGTTGGTCGCGGGATCGAGCAAGTCGCTGACCTGGAACTCTGTCCGACCGAGCTTGAGCGCGATGCGTCGACCGGTGTGCGGCATGATCTGCATCAGCCCTACGGCACCCGCGTACGAGACGATGCGGCGATTGAAGATCGACTCGACGCGCATCACCGCGAACAGCAGGTTCGGATCGACGCCGTTCCTGCGCGCAGCGGCTTCGACCAGATCCGCGTACGCGCGCGGCCGCGCGGTCGGGCTGAACACGCCAAAGCGCAAGCCGATGCCGGGATCGCCGATCGCGACGGTGACCTCGCGCAGCACTCCTAGACTCGCGCGATCGAGCGCGAGGCGCGCCTTGCGCAACGGGAAGTCGGCGAAGCGGCGCGGCGGCGCGCCACCGGTGTAGACGGCGAAGAGGCCGGCGCGCAGTCGCGGCGCGCCTTTGACGTCGCGATACGCCATGTAGGCTTCGCTCAGCTCGTCGGCGGCTTCCTCGAAGCGCTCGAGCTCGATCAGATCGAGCGCGCGCAGCAACCACGGATACGCAGCGCCGTGTTGCTCCGCGATCGGTCGAAGCTTCGCGGCCGCTTGCAGCCGAATGCTCATGCGATCGGAAGCAGCCACCGGATCGATCGCAGCGACGATCGGCTCCGCAACGCCGACCGCTGCGCTCGTGGGCTCGACCGGCGTGGGCGCGTTCGCGTTCGGGTCGGCGTTCTCGGTCGCGCTCGGATCTTCTTCGGTTTCCGCGGGGTCGCTCTCACCGGCAGCCAGCAGTGTGGCCATGTCGAGCTCGATGCCGGGGTGCAGCGTGCTCAAGCGTTGCTGGGACCACATCGCGTAGTAGCGGGTCTCGCTGCGGTCGAGCGCGGAGACGCGCAGGTACTCGGCCTCGGCTTCGCCCTTACGGCCCAAGCGCTCGAGCATGCGCGCGTGATGGTAGAGCGCGGGCACGCGGTAGCTCGGCACGGCGAGCAGCGGTTCGAGCAGCGCGAGCACCTTGTCATCCGACGCCAGCCCGATCGAGCGCATCGCGAGATCGAAGCGCAGCCCTGGGACGAGCGCTTTACGCGAAGCCAGCGCGACGATCGCTTCGTTGGCGAGCGTCTTGTCGCCGTGCGCGAACGCGAGATCGAACAGCAATCGCACCTGCGGCGTGGTGAGCCGCTCGGTGGCCTTGCTGCCGCGAATCGCGCGCACACGCTTTTCGTACGCGAGCGCGATCCGACTCAGCTCTTCGGCGTTCGGATCCACGACGGCGGCAGCGGGTGCCGGTGCGATCGCATTCGCGGCGATCGCGCTCGGAGCGCCTGCGACCGCAACGGTTGCGATTGGCACGCTCGTGACCGCAGCGGTCGCATACGCGCTCATCACCGCGTTGACCGCGAGCCGCGTGGCTTCAGGAAACGGTGCGCCCGCTTTGCGCGCGCGCTCGAGCTCGACGCGCAGCGCGTCCCAGCGGCCTTGCAGCCGCAACAGCCGAGCGATCAACAGGTGCACGCGCGCCAGCTGTTCGCCGCGGATTTGCGCTTCGGCCGCCAGCCCGAGCAGCTCTTGCTCGGCGACTTCGAGCGGACCGCGCGCCAACAAGCGCTCTGCGCGATCGACGCGTTCTTCGATCGAGAACGGGTAGGGCCGCACGCCGAGCGCGCGCAGGCGTTCGAGCTCGATACGAGCGCGCGCAGCCACTTCGCTCTCGGGCTCGTTCAGATCGATCGCGCGCAACAACGCGGCCGCGGAGTGGAGATTGCCCCAGCCGGCCCTGGCGCGCGCAAACAGGTATTGAAGCTCGGAGCGTTCGCTGAGCTGCGGGTAACGGCGCATCAGCTCGCGCAACGCGTTCTCGCTCTTGTGATCGCCGGCTTCGAGCAAGCAGCGCACTGCGCCGACTTGGCCGCGCACTGCGGTGTCGCGGCTCGGGCTCTCGGATGCGAGCGCATACGCTTCGCACGCAGCACCGGGTTGCCCGAGCGCGAGCAAGACATCCCCGCGTTGCAACGCGACGCGATCGGCGATGCGCGGCACGCCGAGCTCTACGACGCGCAAATGGAGCAGTGCATCGCCGAGCTCGCCGACTTGCAGCGCTCGATCCGCGGCGTCGAGCGAAGCGCGCGCTTCATCGGGCGAGAGCGGCTCACTCCACGCGGGCCGCTCCTGCTGACGCGGCGCCGGTCGTTCCGGCATGCAGACGGCTTCTGGATCGTTTGCGCTGTCGATCGGCGCGCGCAGCTCGAGATGCTCGCGCTCGCTCGGCACGACGACTGCGCAGACGAGCGGGTCGCGGTAGGCCTGGGCAGTGCTGCTGCCGAGGGCCGACATCAAGACGAGTGACCAGAGCCCGATGTGTTTCTGCACGACTTCAACTCGAATTTGGCAGAGGAACGGGAGTCTCGCAAAAGACCGGCGAGCTTTCTTTTGCTCCCGCTGCTCAGAGTGAGCGCGCGGATGCTCGCGCGCGCCCTGATTAAGTGACTGCTCCTCAAGCATACGTAGGGCGCGGCCTCGCCCTTCGTCATGCCCGATCATTGGCTGCATTTGCGGTTACGCGTGTGCTCCGCGCGCCGCTCATTCCCACAGCGGGATTTACGGAGGGGGCGTCGTGCTGGGCGCGGCAGCCTCGGCCGTCGCCGGAGGCTTTCCCGCTTCTTCTTCGTCCGGCGCGTCCGAAAGCTCGGGCAGCGCGACCGTTACCACCGCCGCGATTAACACCGCCAAAAACCCAAGCAGCAGCGCGCCCTCGCGCATGAGCACGCGCCGGCGCTGGGTTTCCAGCTCGGCGTCCGCGTCGCTCGCGATCGTGGTCTTGCGCATCTGCGGCACCGATCGCTGCTATCAGCCCTTGAGACGCGGGGTGAGATTGCGCGTTAGGCGCGGACCGGGAGCTTCCAGGTTCGGCACGAACGGCACGCCCTGCACCGTCTCGCAGGCTTCGATGTAACGCCGCGCGGCTTCGAGCTTCACGTCGTCGGGGATGACCGGGATCGGTCCATCGCCCTTGAAGCCTTGCTCTGCGAGCCAGCGCCGCACGTATTCCTTGTCGAACGACTCCGGGCTCTTGCCCGCGCGCATGCGCTCTTCGTAGCTGTTCTTGAACCAGAAGCGCGAGGAGTCGGGCGTGTGAATCTCGTCGATCAACACGATCCGGCCGTCGGGCGTCTTGCCCATCTCGTACTTGGTGTCGACCAAGATGAGGCCGCGCTCCGCGCACAGCTTTTGACCGAACGCGAAGAGCTTCATCGCAGCGGCAGCCGCTTCATCGAAGTCCTTGGCGTTCACCGTGCCACTCGCGATCACTTCCTCGCGCGAGACGTTCTCGTCGTGCTGACCCTGATCGGCTTTGGTGGTGGGCGTGAGGATCGGCGCCGGCAACGGCTCGTGAGGCTTGAGCCCTTCCGCCAGGGTGTGCCCGCAGAACTCGCGCTCGCCGCGTTGGTACGCGGTGAGGATGCTCGTGCCGCTCACGCCCGTGAGGTACGCGCGCACGACCAGCTCGACCTTGAGCGGATCGCACTCGATGCACTCCATCGCGTTCGGGTCCGGCACGCCGAGCATGTGGTTGCTCATGATGTCGCGCGTCTGCTCGAACCAATACGCGGCCAGGCCGTTCAGCACTTGGCCTTTGAACGGCAGCGTGCCGAGCACGCGATCGAAGGCGCTGATTCGATCCGTCACCACGATGAAGCGGCGACCGTCCGCGTTCATGTAGTTGTCGCGGACCTTGCCTTGATATTTCTTCCCGAGAAAATCGAGATCGGTGCGCTCGAGCGGCAGTGAGAGGCCGCGCTGCAAGGTTGCGGGATCGATCGCCATCGACGGAGCTCCTGATGCAGAAAAGGGGGCAGACGCTACCAGAGGGTCTACGGGTCGGCCATCCATATGCAGGCGCTTGATCGAACTGCTTTGCCGCGTGCGAGCGGTTGACGCTGAGCGGCCGCGGCGCTACCCGAGAGACGCGTGCGATCGGATGAGCGAGCGGGACTGACGGGGCGGATGACCGAGCGGGTGACCGACGTGCAGCTGGCCTCGATTCGAGCGCGGCTGCGGGACCGGGCGCCGCAGCGCTTTAGCGGGGATGCAAACCGCAAGGCCGCCGTCGCGGCGGTCCTTCGCAACGGGCCGCTCGAGACGGAGGTGCTGCTAATCCGGCGCGCCGAGCGAGCGGGCGATCCGTGGTCGGGGCAGATGGCGTTTCCGGGCGGACACCTGGACCCAGGCGACGCGGATCTGCTCGCGACCGCGATGCGCGAGACCCGCGAAGAGGTCGGCCTCGATCTGCGCGAGCACGAGCTGATCGCTCCGCTCGATGAGCACCCCGCGACCTATCAAGGCGTGTTTACCGGCATGCTAATCGCGCCGTTCGTGTTTGTGCTTCGCGGGAGCCCCGAGCTGCGGCCCAACCATGAAGTGGCGTCGATCGTCTGGGCCCCGCTCGGCCGGATGGCGCGCGGCGAGCTCGACACCTCGTACGAGCTCTCGCGCGGCGATCAGCGCCTCCGCCTGCCGGCCTTTGGCGTCGGGCCGCACATCGTGTGGGGCCTCACGCATCGGATGCTGCAAAACCTGCTCGAAAGCCTAGGCTAGCCGCCATGCCGATGGACGAGCACCGCTACGAGCGCCTGGCGAAAGACACCTTCGAGCGCGTGCTCGATCTGTTCGAGAAGGTCGATCCGGACGACGCGGATGTAGAGCCAGCTGGGGACGTGATCCGAATCGACCTGCGCGGCGGCTCGCGCATCGTGCTCAACACGCAGCGCCCAGCGCGCCAGATCTGGCTCGCGGGAGGCCAGCGCGCCTGGCACTTCTCGTACGACGAGCCCTCTTCGACCTGGCTCGACGACAAAGGCCGCGGCGAGCTCTTCGAAACGCTGCGCAGCCTCACCCAGGCGGCGACCGGCCTGCAGCTGCCGAGCTGAAATTTTGACAAACGCATGCGGCTCGCGCTGACGGACGTTGACACGAAACCGATGTGGGATATGTAGTGAGTATCCCGATATTGGCGGCGTTTTTCGTACAGATGCCGCTGAGAAACCGGGCCCTTCTTCGAGGGTGCCATGAGTCGCTGGCTTCTCCTGTCCTGCTCGGTCCTGATCCTCGGCGCGGTCTCGCACTATCGAACGGTGCGCTCACCGACCGCGCAGCCACTCGGCGGCGCCTGCCTGAGCGACCGCGATTGTCAGATCGATCTCGACTGCACGATCGCGCCCGGTGTGATCGAAGGGCAGTGCTCCGCGAGCTGCAACTCCACCGAAGCGTGTGAGGAGACCTTTGGCGCGGCCTCGATGTGCCTCGGCGCCGACGTTTGCGCGCGCACGTGCGAGTCGAGCGCCTCGTGCCCGGCCGACACCGCATGCAACGCGTACGGCTGGTGCGAGCGGCCCTAGGGCGCTTCTCACAAACCCATCGCGGCGGCTTTCGGCCGATACGGCCTCGCCTGCTGCGTTGCAGAGCTTCGAGATACACCGAGTATCCCTTCGGCTCTGCGCTTTGCAGCCAAGGCCGTCTCGACCGAAATCCACTCGCGAGGGTTTGTGAGATGCGCTCTAGCTCGTTGCTCGCCGTTCGCGCTTCTCCATTTTTTTGATTTTCGCGGCCCGCTGCCAGACGTTCGGTCCAGTCCTTCAAGGAGGCCGACATGAGTGGCATTCGCGCGGCGCAGAGCATGACCCCCGGAATCAGCAACTCGACGAGCATGCCGAGCTTGGCGAGCGTGCCTCTGGCAGATGCTCAGCAAGTCCAGCGCATGCAGGATTTGCTCTACGACATCCTCGCGACCGGCGTGGACTCGGAGCGCACCGACGCACCGGTCGAGCTCGTCGAGCGCTTCTTGCACGAGCACGCGCGCACGCCGAAGTCCGCTGCGGAGTTCCGCGAGTTCTTCGCCGCGCAGGGGCTGACCAGTCGCGTGAGCATTCAGGCGCCTGCTGAAGTTGCGAGCCTGCCGCCGCTGCTGCGCTCGGCTCCTGCGCCGCGCAAGTCATCGACACCGCCGCGCTTGCCCACGGCGCCCGCTCCGATCAACGCGCAGGAGCCCGTCTTCGATCTCGACACGCACCCGGTGCGCTTCGATCTCGCGCAGGAGCCCGTCGCCGCGCCGCGCCGCAAGCCGCTGCTCAGCTTCGCGACTGCCGCGTGCATGCTGGTCATCGTTGGCGCGCTCTATGCGGGCTCACTTCACTTGATCGAGCTGCGCACCGAGCTCGCGCGCTCCGAGCAAAAGGCGAGCGAGAACCGTGCGCTGATCGAGTCGCTGCACGCGCAGACCATCGGCCTCGAATCGAGCCTCGCCGCCAACGGCGAGCTGATCCAGCTCATGGAGCAGAAGAGCGACCTGATGATCGAATCGGTCGAGCGCTCGATCGAAGCGCAGAAGAAACCCGTCAAGCGCTGGCGGTGATCAGACTGCGATCATCACAGTCTGCTGCGGGTCGTATCTCGCAGCGCGGAAACCGTTGGAGCCATCTCCGGGAATTGAACCCGGGACCTACGGTTTACGAAACCGTTGCTCTACCGCTGAGCTAAGATGGCGGGGGCCGGTGGGGTAGCCCAGGGCATCTGGGGTGTCAAGGCTGGAAGCACGAGCGAGTCGAACAGCGCTGGCGCGCCAGAGCTTCGCTGCGCGTCGCAGTTGTTCGTTGCGCGCGCTGATCCGAGCATGCGGCCATGACTCAGCAGCGCGTCGTCGATCTTCGCTCGGACACCGTCAC
>JAYUYY010000018.1:0-3166 GCA_043752225.1 Sandaracinaceae bacterium
CGTAAGCGTTCCTTCGAACGCGATGCACGACGGATCTGCGTTGCGGCAGTAGCGCTGAACGACGCGCGGGCTCGGCGCGTCGAGCTCGCGGAAGTCGAAGCGGCAGTCCATGTTGCAGTCGCCGAACGTGCCCGTGAGCACATGCGCCGGCGCGTTCTCGCTCGACACGTTCTCGCTCGCTGCGGGCTTACTCGGCGCAATCGCGCTGACCGCGGTAGGCGGAGCGTTGCTCTGACTGCAACCGACGATCGCGACCACGCTGAGAGATACGAGCCAAGGCAGGCGCATGGTCGCGAGCGTAACCGACCTCAGCTGCTCGAGCCGGCCTTCTTCGCGCGGATCATCAGCTTGATCAGCACGTCGTCTTTGATCAGATCGTCGGGCATCCCCGGGTACACGATGTTGAAGTCCTTGCGGTTGATCGCGAACTCCGCATCGGTCTCGACCGCGTCGCCGAGCACGCGGATCGTCGCCGGGAAGGTCAGCGTCTTGGTGACGCCGTGCAGCTCGAAGTTACCGGTGATGGTGTGCGTTCCGCCGGTGCCGCCTGCGCTCACCAGCGTCGACTTGAACTTCGCCTTGGGGAACTTCGCGACGTCGAAGAAATCCGGGCTCTTGAGGTGCTTGGTCAGCTTCGCGTCATCCATTTGAACCGACGCCAGATCGATGTCGACGTTGACCGCGCTCTTCTCAGGATTGCTGTCGCCGAGCTCGATCGTGCCGGTGAACTTACCAAACGACCCGTCGTGCTTGCCGGTAACCTTGGCGCCGACGATTTCGATCTTCGAGCCCTCGTTCGAGAACTCGTACTTGGCGATGACCGCAGGTTGCGCTGCTTGAGTCCCCGGCTCCGCAGGCTTCGCAGGCTCTGCTGACGGAGCCACCGGCTGGCTCACCGTCGCAACCGGTTTGCCCTCGGCTGGCTCGTTGTCACACGCGGTTAGCGCAGAAACGAGGATGAGGATGGCGATGGCTTTTGCACGCATGGGAGTGGCTCCTGTAGAAAGCGCGTAGCGAAACGCGCGAATACGTAGGTCCACGCACCCCAGCGTCAAGTGCAGCGCGCGAAGCACGCAACCCGTGAAGGCACGGCCTCATCGACTACCCACAGAACAGCTCGTTCGCGATGACGATGCCTTCGACCTCAGCGACGACTCAACGATGAGCGCGAGAAGTATTTGAGTCTGCGTGCTTGGGTAGTCATCAAAGCGCGCAACCCACGCGAAGAGCCGCCGATAGGGAGCCAGTCCCAGGAGGCACTTCGCTATGAGCACACCCGTTTCCAGCTTTGGCCATCCCGATCAGGCCGTGCGCCACTCGTATCCGCTCGCGATTCAAGATGCGAGCTTTGGCACCGCGTTCTCGCTTCTCATGCGGACGCTCCCTTATGCGCTCGCGCGTTTCGGCGTGCTCGTCACGATCTCGCTCGTTTCGATCCTATGGATTGCGCTGACGTTCGGCGGTTTTGCCTTTTTAGCTAGCAAGCTGCACCGGTTCGCGGGCTACGCGTGGCTGCTCATCGGCTTCGCCGCGTACGGCGGGATCTGGCGCACGTTCGTTCGTTACGCGCTCTATCTCATGAAGGCTGGGCACATCGCGGTCCTCACCGAGCTGATTACGCACGGTGAGATCCGTGTGCCGGGTGAGGGCATGTTCGCGTATGGAAAGCGCGTCGTGACCGAGCGCTTCGGCCAAATCAACGCGATGTTCGCGCTCGACCTCTTGGTGCACGGCATCGTCTCCGCCTTCAACCGCACGCTCAACTGGATCGCGAGCCTCATACCGATCCCCGGTCTGCAAGGCGTCGTTGGGTTCGTGAACGCGATCGTGTACTCGGCGACGACGTTCATCGACGAGACGATCCTCTCGTACAGCCTCGCGCGTGGCGATACGGACAACTTTCGCAGCTCGCGCGACGGCCTCATTTACTACGCGCAGAACAGCCGCGAGGTGCTCAAGACCGGCGTGTTCGTCGTGGTCTTGGATAAGGTCGCGACGTTCCTGACCTGGATCGTGATGCTCGCGCCCGCGTTCGTGGTCACCGCGATCTTGCCGAGCTCCGTCTCGGGCACCGGCGGCTTCTTCATGTTCGTGTTCGCCGCCTTCTTCGCGTGGAACGCCCGCACAGCATTCTTAGAGCCGCTCTTCCTCACCATGATCATGGTGAAGTTCCACGTCAGCGTGCGCGATCAACCGATCGACCTGCGGTGGGACGCGCAGCTCAGCAACGCGAGCAAGAAGTTCGCGGAGCTGAAGAGCAAGATCGGCAGCGCCCCGCCCAGCGAGCCTGCGGCTGCGTCGGCGTTGCTGAGCTCTTAGCACCCGCGGTCGATGCAGATGCGGCCGTCGGCGCCGGCGTTGTCGGGGCACTCGTCGCCGATTAGCTCATTGCGAGCGGCCTGATCGGCGGTCGCACGTTGCGCGCGACGAGAAATTCCGGAAGCCCCTCGCACGAGGTGCTCTCGAGGAAACCATCCGGCAGGTCGGCGCTGCCCGCCTCGGGACCCGCATCGCGATCTGCGAGGTCAGCGTCTCCATCGCCGCTCGCAGCGTCGCGCACGACGAGCGAGCCATCGGGCGCGCTCGCATCCAGCACGCCGCCATCGGAGGAGCCCGCATCCGAGCAGGCGGTGAGCGCCGCACACAACGCGATGAGCGCGGGAGCTTGCAGCCGAGAAATTCGCGTCGCGGCCATCGCGCGATGCTGCCGTTGAAGCTCCCTGACGCTCAAGGCATCTCAGCCCTGGCGGAAGGCTTGTCGTGCGTAGGAAGGGTTGAGCCGGGAGCACACGCGACGATGGGAGCGATTCATAACGGGCCGCCCGAGGGTGGGCCCACTCAGCGCATCGACGTGCATCCTCGTGCGCTGGTGTCGATCGCGCTTGCCGCCGCTGCATGTTGGATCGCGCTCCGGTTGTTGCCGGTTCTTCTGATCATCATCGCGGCGCTGTTTCTCGCGGGCACGCTCAACCCCGCGGTCGAGTCGCTCGAGCGGCGCGGCCTCCAACGGATCTGGGCGATCGCGCTCGTGTTCTCGGGCTTGCTCGTGCTCGCTGTGCTGTTGGGCGTGCTCACAATCCCGGCTTTGCTCGAGCAGATCGGCAGCGTCGTCGAGAACGAGGAGCGAGTGCGCGGCAAGGTCGCCGACTGGCTTTCGCAATGGCCG
>JAYUYY010000019.1:0-3164 GCA_043752225.1 Sandaracinaceae bacterium
GGCGGATCGAAGCTGCCGCCGTAGACCGCGATGGTTTCGTTAGTCGCAGCTTTCATGCGCTCTCGTCACGCGCTCAGCATTCACGCGCTGACTACCACCTTCGCACCGGGCGCGGCCAAGCGCTCGCGCAACACGACGTTGCCCGAAAGGCTTAGCAGGGTCACTTCGCAATGGCCGCTCGGAATGATCTCGAGACAGCCGATGTGACCGTTCGCCACAGGGCCGGGCGTGAAAAAGCTGCGCGGGCCGAAGCGCCGGAGCGAGGGCCCATCGGATTTTCCGTAGACCACGATGTGCGCGCTCGCGATGTCGTCCTCGTCGAGCACCGCTTTGTCGTGCACCGCGAGCACGATGAAGCGATCGAGCATCTCGACCGCGCGGCTCGGTGGCGCCGGGAGCTTGCGGACGGCGCGCGCGCGTCGCGAGCTGCGGTCCTGCTCGAGCAAGCTCGAGATCGCGTCGGCGCTTCCGTCGCAGGCCAGGTCCGCCGCGCGCGCGAGCAAGGTCTGCTCGTCGAGCCCGCCGTGGCTGAGCGCAGCGATCAGCGGATCGACCGCATCGTCGTCGCCGAGGTAGAGCACATGGCGCACGGCTGGATCGGCGAGCAGCAGCGATATACCTCGCTGAAGCTCGTCGGGCGAATCCACTCCAGGTCCGACGAGGCCAAGGCGCATGATCGTTTCGGCACTATGCCACAAACGCAACGTCGCCCGATTGCGTTCGTGCCGGCTGATTCGAGCTGCTGCTGCGCAGCTCGGTGCGGGATTTACTCGAGCAAGCGGCGCGCGATCACGTCGGCTTGGATCTCGTTGGCGCCTTCGAAGATCGACAAAACGCGCGCATCGACGAGCAAGCGCGACGCGACGTATTCCTCGGCGAAGCCGTTGCCGCCGTGGATTTGCACGTCGGCGTCCGCACCTTCCCACGCCGCGCGCGTCGCGAGCAGCTTGGCCATGCCGGCCTCGAGGTCGCAGCGCCGGCCGGTGTCTTTTTGACGGGCCGAGAAGTACGTCAGCTGGCGTGCGGCCATCGTGCGCACGATCATGCGCCCGAGCTTGCGACCGACGCGGCCGAAGTGCGCGATCGGCTGGCCGAACTGAATGCGCTCGTGCGCGTAGCGCATCGCTTGATCGAGCGCGGCCTGCGCGACGCCAACGCCGCGCGCCGCGGTTTGAATGCGCGCGCTCTCGAACGTGGCCATGAGCTGCTTGAAGGCTTTGCCCTCTTCGCCGCCGAGCAGCGCGTCCTTCGAGACCTTGAAGCCGTCGAACGAGAGCTCGTACTCCTTCATGCCGCGATAACCGAGCACCTTGATCTCGGTGCCGGTGAGACCTGCATCCGGAAACTCTTTTCCGGGGATGTCTTCGCCGCGCGTCTTTGGCACGAGGAACATCGACAGCCCGCTCGAGCCCGGGTCATCGGGATTGGTGCGCGCGAGCACGGTCATCAAGTCGGTGCGCACCGCGTGCGTGATCCAGGTCTTCGCGCCGGTGATCACGTACGAGCCGTCGGCTTGTTTGATCGCGCGCGAAGTGATGTGCGCGAGGTCGCTGCCGTTGTTCGGCTCGGTGAATACCGCGGTCGGCAAGGCCTTGCCGGTCGCGAGACCGGGCAGCCAGTGATCCTTCTGCGCTTGGGTGCCGCCGTGCATGATCAGCTCGGCTGCGATTTCCGAGCGCGTGCCGAGCGAGCCGACGCCGATGTAGCCGCGCGACAGCTCTTCGGTCACGACGCACATCGCGACCTTGCCCATGCCCAGGCCCGAGTACTGCTCGGGGATCGTCAGGCCGAAGACGCCCATCTCGCCGAGCTGCTCGATGATCGACATCGGGATCAGCTTGTCTTGGCGGTGGATGTCTTGCGCGACCGGGATCACCTCGCGGTCGGCGAAGCGCGCGAACTGATCGCGTACGTCTTCGAGGATCGGATCGTTCAAACCGAGCTGGCCGAAGCCGCGCTCCTTGGCAAGCGCTGCGATCTCGATATAGCGCGCGCTGGTCGCGTGCTTGGCGCTGAACGCCGTCACTTCCGGGGCGCCGATCGTCGCGCGGACGTCGTCCTCGGTCAGGCCCAGCTCACGGATGTCGACCGACTCGCACGGCCCGAGCTCGACGCTGGTCGCGAGCGTGCGCGCGACCTCGCCGACGTAGGCCTCCGCCATGCTCTGCTCATACGCCCCGCCGACGCTCTTGCTCCACGCGAGCATTTGCCGACTCGCCTCGAGCTCGGTCGCCATATAGGCGAGCGCATGCGCTGCGACTTGGCGCTGCTCGAGCTTCTTGCGGTCGAGCTTTCCGTTGCTCGTGACCTCCAAGCGAAGCAAGCGCTGCGCGCGTTCGTAGAGCTCACCGATCGCCGCGACGGTACGTTCCATCGTCTCGCCTCATCCTGCTGGAAGACACATTGAAAACACGGCCAACTGCGGCTACATGCGTAGCACTACCGTTCGTTCTGGGGCTACCTGTTTACAGTAGTAGCAGGAGCCCACTGAAGACGAGCGGCGGCCTACCGGAAGGGAGTATCTGGTGTCAAGCAACGGCGCGACCGAGCGGGAACGTCCTTGGATCATGCGGACCTATGCGGGTCACAGCACCGCGACCGCATCCAACGAGCTGTATCGGACGAACCTCGCGAAGGGCCAAACCGGCCTGAGCGTCGCATTCGATCTGCCGACACAAACCGGATACGACCCGGATCACTCGCTGGCTGCGGGGGAGGTCGGCAAAGTCGGCGTTCCCGTTACGCACCTGGGCGACATGAACGCGCTGTTCGATCAGCTGCCGCTCGAGCAGATGAACACGTCGATGACGATCAACGCGACGGCCCCGTGGCTGCTCGCGTTGTACATCGCGGCGGCCGAGAAGCAGGGCGTCGACAAGGCGTTGCTTCAAGGCACGACCCAGAACGACTTGATCAAAGAGTTCCTGTCGCGCGGCACGTACATCTTCCCGCCGGCTGCATCGCTCAAGCTGACCGCCGACATGATCGCGTACACCGTGCGCGAGGTTCCGAAGTGGAACCCGGTGAACATCTGCAGCTATCACCTGCAAGAGGCTGGCGCGACGCCGGTGCAAGAGCTCGCCTACGCGCTCGCGACCGCGATCGCCGTGCTCGACGCCGTGCGCGACGGCGGCCAAGTCCCCGCCGAAGAGATGCCGCAAGTC
>JAYUYY010000020.1:0-8041 GCA_043752225.1 Sandaracinaceae bacterium
CGGACGCCGACACGTATCGCTACGACCCGTTCGATGTCACCAAGGTCTGGCGCTACCAGGATTACCCGTTGATCCCGATCGGCAGATTGGTGCTCGATCGCAATCCGCAGAATTTTTTCGCCGAGATCGAGCAAGCCGCGTTCAGCCCTTCGAGCTTCGTGCCCGGCATCGAGGCCTCACCCGACAAGCTGCTGCAGGGCCGCTTGTTCTCGTATCCCGATACGCAACGTCACCGGCTCGGCGCGAACTACGCGCAGATCCCGGTGAACTGCCCGCACGCGGCGCGCGCGCTCAACTACCAGCGCGATGGCTTGATGCGCGTCGATGGCAACGGCGGCAACGCGCCCAACTACTCGCCGAGCGGGCGCGGTGGACCGGTCGCCGACCCGAGCGCGGCTGAAGCGCCGGCAGTGCTGCGCGGCTCGACCGTGCGCGCGGAGTATCCGAAGACCGAGCGCGCGGACGACTTCGAGCAAGCCGGCCTGCTCTACCGCGTGCTGAAGGAAGACGAGCGCGCGCGCCTGGTCGCGAACCTCGCAGGTCACCTCGGCAATGCCGGCAAAGAGATTCAAGCGCGCCAAGTCGAGCACTTCCGCAAAGCCGATGCTGAGTACGGCGCACGCGTCACGAACGCGCTCGAGCTCTGAAGACCGTGCAGCCCACGAGTGAGCTGCGCTCACCTCGAGAAGGGGTGGGGCCCCGACGCCTTTGCCGGCGGGCGGGGAAACGGCGACGTTTCCCCGATAATTAAATGCCGATGCGCGAGAGCGCATCGATAATTAAGAAGCCCCCTCTTCACGTTGCGTCGTGAAGAGGGGCCGTCGAGTGGGTGGTGTCTATTCTAGATGCTGGGTGCTGATGGACTGCGTGCGTGTTACGGCCCGACTTGCGCCATGGTGCCGGCGAGAAAGTCGGTCGTGAACTGCGCCATGCTCTTGCCACCGACGATCGGCTCGTAGAAGCGAGCGCGGAAGGTGTGCTGGTGCATGGTGGCGATGCTGCCTGCGAAGTAGTACGTCGCGATCCGACCGGTCGATTCGTATTCGCTGCGCAGGCCCATGAGTCCGGCTTCGTAGTCGGCTGCAGGGAAGATCGTGCCGCCTACGATCTGACTGACGGTGATCTCGAACGGATCGGCGGTCGTGATCGTCGCGCAGTTGTTCTGTCCGGGCGCGAAGAACAAGCGGATGACCTCATCGTGTATGGACGAGATCGCCGCGACCCGGGCAGTCGGATGCTTGTCGATCAGGAAGTCCGCCAGCTTGAGCATCCCGCCGCCGTCCGGCGCGAAGCAGCCGGGGCAATCGGCGGGCAGGCCGTCGTTGAGCTTGAAGAGATCGCGCCAGCTCTGTTGCAAGCACGCCGGCCAATACGCGTCTTCGAACGGCGCACCGGAGTCCAGGATCGCGTCGCCTTGAATGCCTTTGAACGAGTCGGCGATCATGCTGAAGTTCAGCGCGGTGCCGAAGCTGCCGGCGCTCGCGCCAGTGACCACGAAGCGTGAGATCTTGTCTTTGAACGTCGGCGCGACGTGGCTCATGAACTCGCGCGTGTTCAAGTACCCGACGAGCTTCTGCGGCTCGGGAACGCCCGGCACCATCGCAGCAGGGTTACTGCCGAAGTGCACGTCGCCGGTGCAGTACGGGACGTAGACCATGTTCCAACCCTTGTAGGGATTGGCGGCGTTCGCGTCGTCGAAGATTCCGGACAGCACGTTCGCGCTGTACACGCCGGGTTGTTGCCGACCGGGCGCTGCTGCGAGCGCGGTGCCGAGCACGGTCTGTCCATCGCCGGAGAGGATCTCGTTCACGTTCTTCGGATTGAAGTGGCAGAAGCCCTTCGTGGTGCACGCGCCGCCGCCCTCGAAGTAGATCAGCAGCTTGTCCGAGTCGGTGAAGCGCACGAAGAGGCCGTTGCCCGAGCCGTCGCGGCAAAACGTGTTCTCGATCGGAAACCAACTCCAACCCGCAGGCGGAGCGGGCGTGAGCATGGTCGCGGTCTCGACGCTGAGCGGCGTGCTCATCGGCGGCGCGAGATCGATGAAGTCGCCGTTCATCACGACGCCGCCGTCGGGCGTCTCGATCGGACCCATGCCGGCCGTACCCGCGGTGCCCGCCATACCGGCTATGCCCGCAGCACCCGCGACGGCGCCGGTGCCAGCGGTCGGGATCACGCCGCCGCCCACGCCGCCCGTGACCCCGGGCGTCATCGAGCTCGGCAACATCATCGTGCCGTTGCTGCCGGCGATGCCGGTGCCCGCCGCGCCAGCGTTGTCAGGCGCCGCATCGGCGCACGCGAGCGCACCGAATAAGGCCGAGCACGCGAACAAGATCCGAGCTCCAGATACGCGCTGAAAAACCGTCTTTGCTGCGAACATTGGTCCAACCTCCGTTTACGCCGACGC
The DNA here is from genome assembly GCA_043752225.1 of Sandaracinaceae bacterium. Lineage (GTDB taxonomy): Bacteria > Myxococcota_A > Polyangia > Polyangiales > JAFGIB01 > JAYUYY01. Next base: position 2,405 of record JAYUYY010000020.1, read on the forward strand.
CACCAGCCGGCGACCACATCCCGCTACATGCTGTAGCGTACAAATGTGAACGGATAAAGTTGTACGTTGCACGATTTACGATACTGCCGGCCTAACAGCGCGAAATGACAGCGAATAAAACTTCTCATGCGCGGGCGTTTTCGTACACCCGTGTAGAGGAAACCTTCCGGCGAGCTGTACGCGGCCCCATACTCGGAAGCTCGTGACGCGTACCAGGACCTTCCGAAAGCTGCTCTGGGTCTTGTGGCAGGGCCTGCTCCTGAGCCCGCGGACGTACCTGCTGTTCACCTGGTTCGCGCTGCGCCAACGCTCCGTTCACCGGCGCGCGATTCGAAAGCTCCGCGCGGCGATCAAGCGCGTCGAGCTGGGCGCGAACGCGGGCCCTGATCCACTGCGCGCGCTCGAGCCAGGGCTGTACGAAGTCGAGCCCGAGTACCTCGCCGCTGCCAAGCGCAGTCCAGGCGGGCCGGCGACGGTCGCGCGCCGTGGCCCGACGGTCGTTCACCTACTCGGCACGGGCGAGAACATCTATTCGCCGCTGATCGGTCTCGCGGCGCTGTGTCGTGCTGAGCCGCGGCTCCGCCATTGCCGGCACGTGATCGCCGACACGCCAAACGACGCAGCGTGCTTTCTCGGTCCGAACGAATTCGCGACGCGCGTACGGCGCGCGCTCGAGCCGGTGCTCGCGCAAAACCGCGAGCGCATCGTGCTCGCCGGCCTGAGCCGCGGTGCGACGGCGGCGCTCAACCTCGGGCCCGAGCTCGCGCAAGCGCACGGCACGCGCGTGGGCGTGTTGTCCGCATCGCCACCGCTCGCGCGACCCGCGCACCCGCCGCGCACCGTGCTCAACATCGGCTGGCTCGAGCCGGTCACGGAGAACTTCGTGCGCACGGTAGCGCTCTTGCCGTGGCTCGCACCGCTCGGCAACGCGCTCTTGCACCACATCTACATCGAGTTCAGCGGCTTCGTCTTGGCCGAGCTCGACATGAGCTCCGACGCGTCGATCGAGATGTTCGCGCGCTCCATGAAGGGCCGCGATCCGCAGGCGTGTTGCTTGCGCGCGGTGCGCGAGTTCGCGTTGCTCGTGCGCGTATCCGATGCGGAGCTGCGCCAAGCTGCCTCCGCGGCCGTGCGGCGCGTCGCCTCGAGCGATCGCGTGCGCATCGCGTTGTGCTGGGGCCAAGGCGATGCATGGGTCGATGTCGCCGCCTGTCGCGCGCGCGTGCAGACGATGATTGAGCGCGACGGCGTGAGCGCAGAGCGGCTCAGCCTGCACGTGCTCGATGACCACAACCACGGGCTCGGGCGCGAGCCACACAAAGACTTCAGCAAGCTCGGAGCGCTCCTCTGGGAGGTCTGCGAGCACGCTGCGTCCGCAAGCGGCGACGAAGTCGCGCCGAGTGACAACGAAGAGAGTACGGAGCACACGGCATGACCAGCGAAAACGAAGACCTCACCACGCTCGAAGGCATCCGCGAGACCTTCCTCGCCCGCTTCCAAGCCGCAGCGATCGGCTACCACTCGCTCGGCGAGCAAGTGTTGAGCAAGTACTTCGATGCAGCCGATCAGCACGCGCGCCCGGCGAGCGCGATGACCTTCCGAAACTTCTTGCAGGGCCGCACTACCCTGCGCGATCCGACCGCGCTCTTGCTCTACTTCGAAGCGCTCGGCGCGACCGAGGAGCAGCTGCGCCGGATCCGCTCGACCTTCCAACAGGATGTCGACCGACGGCTCGCGACGCCCGCGCAGGACAACGCGCTGCGCGCGTTTCGCGACACCGAGCTCGAGATGATGCCGTACTCGCGCGCGCTCGCGGAGTGCGAAGCCGCGACGCGCTTCGAGCAGAGCGTGTCCTCGCCGATCGCGTCGCTCACGCCGACTCAGTACTTGATCGGTACGCCGAATGGGCCCGGCGGCATGAGCGATCCGCGCAACTGGGGCATGCTCCAGTATTGTGAATCGCTGAACGACTTCTTGGAGGCCGTCGAGCTCAAGCTCCAAGACGACTTCGCCGCGGCCGCCGCGAGCGACACCAAGAAGCGCAAGTGGCTCGCTGCGGCGGGCGTGCGCGAAATCGGCACCGCGTACGTAAGCTACTTGCTCGAGCACCCAGGCTTTGCCGAACGCTTGATGTCGCACCGCCGCTATCTGTTGCAAGGCCCGATGCCGGAGCGCGAGCGGCTGGTCGTGCTCGCCAACATCCAGCGCATGGTGCGCTGCATGTACCACCCGTACGAACGCTTCGCACAGGTGATCGTGCTCGAAGGCGAGCGCGGCGAAGCGCATCGCACGCCCGACGGCGAGATCGCGCTCGAGATCGTCGGCAACCGCTTGTTCGGCAGCGGGCTCACGTTCCTGATGACTACGGTCTTGGGCGGCTCAGGCACCGGTGCGTTCTTCGTCGCGTCGCAGCTCGCGCGGCGCGAGTTCAGCGGCGAGCCGCTGCAAGGCCCGCCCGTTTGGTCCGACCACCACGAGCAGCTGATCCGCAGCCATCAACGCACGCTCGCCGAAGCCAACGCGATGCTCGAAGCCAACGCGCGCGTGCGCTACGGCGAGCTCAAAGCGCTGTTCGATCGCCAAGACGAAAACACCAAGCAGTACCACTACGCGATCTGGGAGCAGGACTACGCGTGCTCGATCGTGCGCGAAGCCGGCACGCAGCTCGCGAGCGAGATGCACCACCGAGGGTTGCTCAGCGACAGCTCGCTGAACAATTTCTTGAAGCGCTTTCTCACAACGCCCGAAGGCCGTCGCCTTCAGCAAGCGCAGTACCCGAGCCGCAAATACGAGCCGCCGACGCGCCTGCCATCCGCGCAATCCGCGCGGCCGCTAGCGAGCTCCTAACCCACGGTTAGAACAGTGTCGTTTGCGGGGCAGGCGGCGGCGCAAAGCCCACACACTCCGGGTCGAATGAAGCCAGCCGCGTCGCTGCGATCTGCACCGCTTCCGGGTTGCGATCGATCAGCACGAAGCCGCGGTCATGACGCGCCGCTGCTTCGCCGGTCGTGCCGCTGCCCGCGAAGAAATCGAGCACGGTGTCGCCTGGCTGCGAGTGCACCTTGATCACGCGGTTCAAGACACCGAGCGGCTTCTGCGTCGGGTAACCGGTCTTCTCGTAGCTGTTGGTCGGCACGATCGTATGCCACCAGACATCGGTCGGCGTCTTGCCACGCTCGGCCTTCTCTTTGGTGACCAAGCCTGGCGCCATGTACGGGATGCGATCCATCGCGTCGAAGTTGAAGACGTAGTCCTCTGGGTTCTTCGCGTACCAAAGGATCGTGTCGTGCTTGGCAGGCCAGCGATTCTTAGGCCGGCCGCCATAGTCGTACGCCCAGATGATCTCGTTCATGAAGCACTCGCGCCCGAGCAGGCGATCGAGCGCGACCTTGATGTAGTGGACCTCGCGCGAGTCGAGGTGCACGAACAGCGAGCCGTCGAGCGTCAAGCAGCGCAGCGCAAGCTCGATGCGCGGCATCAAGAACGCTTCGAAGTCGTCGAAGTCATCCGCGTATTCGCTGCTCGCCACCTTGGAGACGTCGTAGCGCTTGCCGCCGAAGCCGCCGCGCTCACCTTCGCCCTCGCTCGCCGACACGCGCATGCGCGCGCGCTTTTGCAGCTTGCCGGTGTTGAACGGCGGATCGATGTAGATGACCCGCGCGAAGCGCTCGGGCAACGTCGGGATCACAGTGGCGTTATCGCCCAGAAAGATCTTCCGCATCGGCCGCCGAACGCTATCGCGCCCAGCTCGGCCTCACTAGACCGCATGTCCTTGTCGACGTGGGAGGCGGAGCTCGAAGGTTGTGTTTGGGTCGGGCGTCGAGCGGGCGTGGACCGAGCCGCCGTGCGCAGGGCTAGGCATCAACGTTCTCGGAAGCGCTGTGCATCGCCGGTGTGCCGAGCGAAGCAAACAGCATGGCCATCTCATCCACGGAAAGCACCGCGCTCTTGATCGCCGCCGCCGGCATCGCGGATTGCTGGGCGGTCTCCGGTCGCTGGACGATGGTCGTTCCACCCGCGGCGCGGATCGCCTTGAGGCCCGGGGCACCGTCATCATTGGCACCGCTCAAGAGCACGGCGAGCAGATGTTTGCGAAACACGTTGGAAGCAGACTCGAACAGCACGTCGATCGAAGGCCGCGAATAATGGACCGGCTCATCCGAGGAGAGCGCGAGCGACCGGTCGGACGCGAAGCGCAGGTGATGGCCCGACGGCGCGAAGTAAACCGTGCCTGCCTCGAGCTTCTCGTGGTCGGTGGCTTCTTTCACTTCGACTTGGCACGCGCGTCTGAAGATGTCCGCAAACAGGCTGCGCTTATCGGCAGGCACGTGCACGACGATCGCAACCGGCACGTGGAGCGTCGTCTTGAGCGCGGGAAGCAAGAACCGCAAGGCCGCGAATGCACCCGCGGAGCCTCCGATCACCACCGCCTCGAGTAGGCACGGCATCACTAGCTGGCCTGCTTCGGTGATGGTGGGAGAGACCATTCACGCGTTCCTCTGAATACAGGCGCTCTTCGCGACAGACGTCCGAGAGCTCGGATGCGTGGCGCGAGAAACGCTGCGGTTCCTTGAGGCCGAGGCCGAGAAAGCCCCTCCACGCAGCGAGTCTTTGAACAGCGCGATCACTGCTGTCGGAGCTCGCGGTTGAAAGTACATATGCACGTTCCCACAGGAAACCAGCTGCACCTCGGCAAAGGCGCTGTCGGTCGTCAGCTGTGGTCGGAGAACACGACTTGGGACTTGAGCGCGCGCGGTCGACACCGCGAGAGCGGCCAAGCTCGCTGAGTCGTCGACCGACGGGGCCTGCACCGGGATGTCGCGCGCCGCCGGGAATCGAGCTCTGGTTCCCTATGCTCGCGCGCAAGCTACAGCCGGACGTACTTAGTTGCTGCTGCCCTTTGCGAGCTCGATGCGCGCAGTCGCCCAGTCGTAGTCGCGTTTGGCTTCGACGTGCTCGAGGTCGTCGAGCGTGCCCTTGAGCGCCTTGAGCCGCGCTTCGGCCGCCGCGAGATCCGCTTGGGCCTTCGCGAGGTCGACGTCTTCGGACTTCTGAAAGAACTCGGCGATCACGCGCACGTGTGTGGCATCGGCTTCTGCAAAGCCACCGCCGACCGCCGCGCGCTCTTTCACGCCGTTATTGTTGTACGTGAGGATGCCCGGACGCACCGCAGCCAAGATCGGTAAGTGACCCGGCAAGACACCAAGCTCACCTTCGACGCTCGGCAGCTGCACCGAGTCGGTGGTGAGCGAGAGCTGCATGCCGAGCGGCGTCGCAACCTCGAGCGTCAGCGATGTCGGCAGTGCGCTCATCTCAGGTCTCCATCAACTTCTTGGCCTTCGCCTTGGCCGCTTCGATGTTGCCGACGAGGTGGAACGCCTGCTCGGGCAGGTCATCGCACGCGCCGCTGAGCAGCTCCTCGAACGACGCGATCGTCTCTTCGAGCGGCACGTATTGGCCGGGAATGTTCGTGAACGTCTGCGCGACGAAGAACGGCTGGCTCAAGAACTTCTCGACCTTACGCGCGCGCTCGACGGTGAGCTTGTCGTCTTCCGACAGCTCGTCCATGCCGAGGATCGCGATGATGTCCTGCAAGTCCTTGTAGCGCTGCAGCGTCTGCTGCACCTGGCGCGCTAC
>JAYUYY010000021.1:0-8032 GCA_043752225.1 Sandaracinaceae bacterium
TCGCATCGAAGGAGGGCTCGGCCTCGGCCTGGCCATCGTCAAGAACCTCGTCGAGCTGCACGGTGGCAAGGTGGCCGCATCGTCCTCGGGACCGGGAACCGGTGCCGAGTTCACTGTCCGGCTCCCCGCGGTGGCTCGGTTGCCTGCCGCGACCGCGACCGCCCCGACCGCGGCGCCCTCGGTCGGCGATACGACGGGTGGATCGTGCATCCTGCTCGTCGATGATAACGAGGACGCCGCGGAAGCACTCGGCGACGCGCTGGTTTCGCTGGGCCACACCGTGATCATCGCCAACGATGGCCCGAGCGCGCTACGCGCGGTACGGGACGTGAAACCCACGATCGGGCTACTCGACATCGGCCTGCCGGTGATGGACGGATACGAGCTCGCCCGGCTGCTGCTCGATGATCGGAAGCTGTCGGGCATCCGACTCATTGCAATCACTGGATATGGCCTTGCAGAAGACCGCAGCCGCTCTCGTGCAGCTGGATTCGAGGCTCACCTAGTCAAGCCCGTGTCATTGAAGACCGTGACCAGCGCAATCGCGCCGCGCGGCGTACCGCTACAAAGTTAGCGGGATGCGCAAGGTGCGCGGTCTGTTCCGCGGCCGCCTCGCCGTCCGACACGCCCAAGCACGCCAATCACGCCGTTGCTGCTGCTGCGTGCGTCGCATCAGCCGTGATGCGATGGAACCTGAAGCGGACAGGACGCATGAAGTATGAGTGCGCGGCTAGAACGTCGCATCGTGGCGGGATGGGCCGCACAAAATGCGGCAGCGACGGCTGAAAGTCGCGCCGGCGTGTTCGCACGCTTGCGGCACAGCATGTGCAGTTCGGTGGCGCCCGAGGTGAACATCAATGAAAGCGATCGTTTGGCACGGCAAAGAAGACGTTCGCGTCGATCAGGTTCCAGACCCAACGTTGGTCGAGCCCACCGACGCAATCATCAAGATTACGGCGACCGCGATTTGCGGCTCCGACTTGCATCTCTATGACGGATATCAGCCGGGAATGAAGAGTGGCGACATCATCGGTCACGAACCCATGGGTGTCGTGGTCGAGGTGGGCGCATCGATCAAGAATCTCAAGCGCGGCGACCGTGTGGTCGTGCCGTTCGTGATCGCTTGCGGTAACTGCTTCTTTTGCAACAAGGGATTGTTCTCCTGCTGCGACAACTCCAATCCCAACGCGAAGCTGGCCGAGAAGGCGATGGGCCACGCACCATGTGGCGCGTTCGGATTCTCTCATCTGCTCGGTGGCTATTCGGGCGGACAAGCCGAGTACCTGCGCGTCCCTTTCGCGGATGTCGGTCCGATCAAGATCGAATCGAATCTGCGCGATGAGCAGGTGCTCTTCCTGTCGGACATCTTTCCGACTGGATACATGGCCGCGGAAAACGCGCGCATCGAGCAAGGTGACACGGTCGCGGTGTGGGGTTGTGGTCCGGTTGGCCAGTTCGCGATGCGCAGTGCATGGATGCTCGGCGCGGGCCGAGTGATCGGCATCGATCGCGTGCCCGAGCGTCTGGCGCTCGCTCAAACGTTTGCCAATGCCGAGACGATCAACTTCGACGAGCAGCACGTTTACGAGACCCTGCAAGAGATGACCAAGGGACGCGGCCCCGATCGCTGCATCGATGCCGTGGGCTGCGAAGCGCACGGACACGGCACCGTCGACGCGGTGCTCGACAAGGCGAAGAAGACCATCGGGCTGGCGACCGATCGCGCGCACGTGCTGCGTGAGGCCCTCTACTGCTGCCGCAAAGCGGGAACCGTCTCGGTGCCCGGCGTTTACGTCGGTCTACTCGACAAGCTTCCCTTCGGCGCGGCGATGAACAAGGGCTTGACGATCGCAATGGGCCAGACCCACGTGCAACGCTACACGCGGCCGTTGCTGGAGATGATCGAGAACGAAAAAATTGACCCGTCGGCGATCATCACCCATCGCTTGCCGCTGGCCGAGGCACCGGCTGCCTACAAGACCTTTCGCGACAAGCAGGATGGCTGCATCAAGGTCGTGCTCTTGCCTTGAGAGGTCCCAACATCGCGCGCGGATTCGGTACCGCGCCTGGTCACGCACCGAGCTGCCCACGAAGATCGACCGGCGCGGCTTACGGTGGCTCATCGAGACTTGCGGCCTGGTCCGTCTGCTCCGCCGCCAGCACCTTCCGCATCTGAGATCGTCGCACTGTCATCCTATTGCGCACGACTTCGCTCAAAGGAATGCAGCGTCGACGTCCAAAGATGCCGAGGCGACGAGAGCGTCAAACCGGCGAGGGCCTCGAGAGCGGGAGCGTTACCTCGAACCGCGTGAGGCCGCCGGCGCTCTACACGCCGACTCAACCGCCATGCGCTCAACGTAACAAATGTTCTGCGAAGTATGAGTGCCCGACTGCGCGGCCCGCGCTGTCTTGCACGCGAACCCGCAACGACTGACTCGCGCCGACGCGTACGAACGCGCGGTTGATGGTGCTGTCGCCTCCATCATCGAAGAGCTTCGGGCCTTGGATCGCGGTAGGGCACCACGGTCACGCGGTCGTGGATGGTTCGAGGGGATCGACACGCTTGAGAGCGTGCGTGTACCGCTGAAGTGCGCGTAAGCGCGCGCCGCGCGTCCGAGCTCAAATCAAGTCGCAAAGGGACAGGACGCTCTCGCTTGCAGGCTCATGAGCATTGCCCAAGCTGCACGCGCGAGCGAAAACCTCCCGCGCGCTAGCAAGAGCGCGACCAACAGCGCGTACGCGATGAACAGCACGAGCATTCGCTGCTCGCGTGAGGCGAAAGTGCCGTGCGTTTCGCGAGTGCGATCGAGCACCAGATCGAATTTCGTGAAATCGAACGCACGCAGCATTTCTGCCGCTGGCTTCTCGCGCGCGAGATCCCATGTGCGTCCAATGACCGTCGACAAACGCCAACACCTCATCGACATCTTCAAGGACTTCGAAACCGCCGTGCTCGTCACGCACTCGGCAGAGCACGGGCTCAGAGGCCGACCGATGAGCTTCGCGGAGGTTCAAGCAAACGGTGACCTCGTCTTCTCTGCTGGGCTCGACAGCGCGAAGGTGAAGCACATCAGTGCCGATCCTCACGTCGCCGTGAGCGTGCAGGGCAAGACGATGTGGGCCTATGTCTCGGGCAAAGCGAGCGTGTCGCGCGATCGCGCGATGATTCACCGGCTCTGGCAGGAGAGCTGGAAGCTGTGGTTCACAGAAGGCAAGGACGATCCAAATTTGTGCCTCTTGATCGTCGACGCGACAGCTGGCGAGTACTGGGACAACAGCGGGATGCGCGGGATCAAATTTGCGATCGAGTCGGCCAAGGCGTACGTCGCTGGCCGCGTGCCGGACTCATCGAAGATGGATGGGAACGCGAAAGTGAAGCTCTAGGTCGGCCTCGTTCTCGATCTGCGCGTTCGTCACACGGCGTAGTACAGCGCCTTTGCGCGCGTCGCGGGATCGCGGCGTGGACAGCTCGCGCACGGCTCGGTGAGCAGCTCGTAGGCGTGACGGATCGCGAGCAGCGTGCTCGTCTGGCGCACGGGCTGCTCGAGAAAGAGCTGCGCCTCGCCGATGCGCGTCATCAGGCCAGCTTCTGCAAAACGGTCGCGCAGCTCGGGGCGCACCCCGCACATCAGGACGCGGATGTTGCGCGCCTGCATGCGCTCGAGGAAATCGTCGAGCAGCAGAAGCCCCACCGCGTCGGGATTTCGCGCGCGCTTCATGCGCAGCACGATGACCTCGGTGCTCCCGCTGCTGCGTGCCTCGATCGCGTCGAAGTGATGCTCGAGGCTGGTCGATGCGCCGAAGAAGAGCTCGCCTTCGAGGCCGTAGATCAGGATGCGATCGCAGGCGGTGTCATCGGCCAGACGTTCGTGAACGCCGCCTTCGGAAGTCAGCACGAACTCCGTGAGCCGGACTTGGCCGACGCGTGGGATGGTGAGCATGAACGACATGAGGACGCCGATCAGCACGCAGAACTCGATCGAAATCGCGATCGCAGACACTGCCGTGACCACGACGATCGCGGTGTCGAAGCGCGTCGCACGCAGGTGATAGAAGAAGCCCTTCCAGTCGACCATCTTGTAGGCCGAGACCATCAAGATGCCCGCCAACGCGGAGCGCGGCACGAAGCGCGCGTAAGGCGCGAAGAGCAGCACGATCAACGCCACCGCGATCGCCGAGACCACGCCGGACCATTGGGTGGCAGCGCCCGCTTGCTGATTGATCGACGAGCGCGTGAGCGAGCCCGAGCCGGGGAAGCACTGGAAAAAGCTGCCGGCAAGATTGGCGACGCCTTCACTGACGCACTGCTGATTGATGTCGAGCTTTTGGCGCGTCTGTGCGGCGATCGCCTTGGCCATCGCGACCGCTTCGAGCAGGCCGAGCACCGCGAGCGCGAGCGCGCCGTCGCTCATGCGATGCATCGAGTCGAGGTCGAAGCGCGGCAGGGCGAAGGATGGCAGCTTCGCGGGGATCTCGCCCACGACCTTGACGCCGATGGCGTCGAGGCGCATCGCGCCGACGAGCCACGCTGCTGCGACCACGACCAGCAGCAGGTCGGGCAAAAACCGTAACCCGACACGCCCTTTGAGCCAGCGCACCGCGAGCACGAGCGCGACTGCACCGAAGCCCACCGCCGCGGTAGCCGCGTGCACGCTGCCGCCCTCGGTCATCGTGCGATAGAACCGCACGACGAAGTGATCGTGCACATCGCCCACCGCGCGCAGCCCGAGCAGGTTCTTCATCTGATCGAGCACGAGCAATACGCTCGCGCCGACCGTGAAGCCCACGATCACCGAGTGCGAGATGTAGCGGCTCAAGTCGCCTAGGCGCAGCAGCGCGATCACGAGCTGGATCGTGCCGACCATGAACGCGAGCAGGATCGCGGCAGAGACCCGCTCGCCGGGTGCGTCGATGGCACCGATCACGCTCAGCACCGCGATCGAGATCGCGTTGGTGGGTCCATTGATCAGCTGGCGTGAGGAATCGAACAGCGCGCCGACGAACGTCATCACGATCGCCGTGTACAAGCCGTGCTCGACCGGGAGCCCGGCGATCATCGCGTACGCCATCGCTTGCGGCACGGCGACGGCGGCCACGGTCAGGCCGGCAAGCACATCGGAGCGCGCATCCGCCGCGCGGTAGGTGCGCAGCGAATCGAACGCGGGCACGAGGCGAAAGAAGCGCGCTGCCGCGGACCTGGGAGGCAAGCCAGGCGCAAGCGAGGTGGGCCGGGCGGAGTGCGGCATCGGAGCGGCACAATGACTGAGCCCGGTGGCTCGGCGCAAGCGCGTGGCCCACGTCGGCGTGCTATGAGCTCGTCGATCTTGCGGAGGATTCCATGAGCAACGAAGACGCGCTCGATCTCGAGTTGCTGCAGCGCATACCGGTCTTTCCGCTGCCGGGGCTCGTGTTGTTGCCGGGAGGCATCTTGCCGTTGCACTTCTTCGAGCCGCGCTATCGCGACTTGGCGCGCGACTGCTTGGCGACGCATACGCGGTGCATGGTCATTGCGAACATCGCACGCGACGCCGGCCAGGTCGCAGTGCCTGAGCTGATGCCGCGCGCTTGCGTCGCACGAGTGATCGAGCACCGCCAGAACGGCGATGGAACGTACGACGTGCTGCTCGAAGGGATGTCGCGCGTGAGCATCGAAGATATCGACTCGCCGCACGCCTACCGTCTCGTCCGCGCCGTACCGCTGCGCGATCGCGTGCCCGAGCAAGGGCTACCTCCGAACGATTGCGAGACCGCGCGCACCCTAGTACGCGACATCGCGAGCATGGCCGCGCGCCAGCAGGCCGGCTTTCAGGTGATTGCGCAGGACTCGGATCCGCCCGGCCTCTGGGTGGATCGCCTGGCTTATCAGTTCGTAACTGATCGCGTCGCGCTCCAAGATCTGCTCGAGACGCTCGACGCTCGGGCGCGCCTCGACGCTGTGGTCCATCACCTCGTCGACGTGAGATCCAGGCTGCAAACAACCTCGGGTTCCAAGCGCGCGCTCGATTAGCTCGCGACGACGATGGACGTACCGCGACCACCGCAGGTCAGTGAAGTGGCCCGCAGTGGGCCCAAGCATGTCCGAAGCCGGGTGCTACCCTCCGGGGCTTCAACGCTCGCCAAGCCGAGCGCGATGCGGGAGCTGTGTCCGTGAGCGGTCTACCGAGCGAGCCGAAAACGCCTGGTTTCGATAAGCACGCACTGCGCGAAAAGTACCGGCAGGAACGCGACAAGCGCCTTCGGGCCGACGGAACCGCCCAGTACATCCGGCTGCAGGGACAGCTCTCGCACTACCTCGACGATCCGTACACGCCCGTGCGCGAGCGCGAGCCCAAGCGCGACCACGTGCGCTTCGCGTTCATCGGCGGCGGCTTCGCGGGCCTCGTCACCGGCGCGCGTTTGGTCGAAGCGGGCGTGCGCGACGTGCGCGTGATCGAGAAGGGCGGCGACTTCGGCGGCACTTGGTACTGGAACCGCTACCCCGGCGCGCAGTGCGACACGGCGTCGTTCGTGTACATGCCGCTGCTCGAAGAGACCGGCCACATGCCGAGCGAGAAGTACGCGCATGCGCCCGAGATCCTCGAGCACTGCCGTCGCATCGGCCGCCACTACGGTCTCTACGACAACGCGCTCTTCCACACCGAGGTTAGGTCGATCGCGTGGGACGAGCAGAAGGGCGTCTGGCGCATCGAGACCAATCGCGGCGACGACTTCACCGCGCAGTTCCTCGGCGTCGGCTCGGGTGGGCTGCACGTGCCCAAGCTGCCGGGCATTCCCGGACTCGAATCGTTCCGAGGCCATTCGTTCCACACCAGCCGCTGGGACTACGAATACACGGGCGGTGATCCCTCTGGCGCGCCGATGACCAAGCTGGCCGACAAGCGCGTCGCGATCATCGGCACCGGCGCGACGTCGGTGCAGTGCGTGCCTCACCTCGCGCGCGCATGCAAAGAGATGTTCGTGTTTCAGCGCACGCCGTCCTCCGTGGACGTGCGCGACAACAAGCCCACGGACCCCGAGTGGTTCGCTTCGATCGCGACGCCTGGCTGGCAACAGCGCTGGCTCGAGAACTTCACCGCAAATCAAACCGGCTTTGGCTCGGCCGAAGATCTGGTGATGGACGGCTGGACTGATCTAGCGCGGCGCATCCGCGATCGCATCGCGCAGCTTCCGCCGGACAAGCGCACGCCGCTCGACATGCTGCGCGCGTTCGAAGCGTCCGATAACGAGAAGATGGAGCAGATCCGCGCGCGCGTGGACAGCGTCGTGAAGGACACGCAGACCGCGCAGGGCCTCAAGGCTTGGTATCGGCAGCTGTGCAAGCGACCGTGCTTTCACGACGCTTACCTGCAGGCCTACAACGAGCCCAACACGCACCTCATCGACACCGATGGCAAGGGTGTCGAGCGCATCACCGAGACCGCTGTGGTGGTGAACGGCCGAGCGTACGAGGTCGACTGCATCATCTACGCCTCGGGCTTCGAGGTCGGCTACGCGGTGGGCGCGAGCCCCGGCACCATAGTGATAGAGCGCATGGGCTTCGACGTCGCCGGCCGCGACGGCATGAAGCTCTCCGATCATTGGGCCGACGGCATGCGCACCAAGCACGGCATGCACGTGCACGGCTTTCCGAACATGTTCCTCGTGCAACCGACGCAGGGCGCGAACCTGATCTCGAACGTGCCGCACAACCTGACCGAGGCCGGCAAGACGATCGCCATCATCGTCAAGGCCGTGCTCGATCGCGGCTTCCACCGCGTCGAAGTGACCAAGCATGCCGAGGACGCGTGGGTCGACCTCTTGCTCACCGGCACGGGCCGCATGCTCGGCGCGCAAGACTGCACGCCGGGCTACTACAACAACGAAGGCCAAGAGCCGGGCGCTGCAGGCCGCTTGTTCGTCGGCTACCCAGCCGGCGCGACCGCGTACTTCAAATACATCGAACAGTGGCGCAGCTCGGGCGAGCTCGAAGGCTTGGCGTTGACTTAGCCGTCAGTTTCTCCGGATCGAAGACCTGATCACTACTTGCCGGCAA
>JAYUYY010000022.1:0-3152 GCA_043752225.1 Sandaracinaceae bacterium
GTTTTGGCTGGCGCACGGTTGATCTCGTCGCCGAGCACGATCTGCGAAAAGATCGGCCCTTCGCGCAGGCGGAAGCTGCCGTCGCTGGGCGAGAGCACGTACGTGCCCGTGATGTCGCTCGGCAGCAGGTCGGGCGTGAACTGGATGCGCTTGAAGCTGCAGTCGAGCGTCGAGGCGAACGCCTTGGCGAGCGTCGTCTTCGCGACGCCCGGAACGCCCTCGAGCAAGACGTGCCCGCGCGCATAGAGCGCGACCAAGAGCAGCTTCGGCACGTCGGGCGAGCCCACGAACGCGCGGCTGACCTCGTGCACCACTTGTGCGGAGCGCTCTGCGACCTGCGCCAATCGATCGGGTGTCAGCTCGTGCGGCATGTCGGCTTGAAAGATCTCGCGGGTGCGGCCCGCCCGCTCAACTCTTGTTGCGCGTGGTGCGCGATTCGAGAGCCGAGAGCATACGCTCGCCCGCGTCGACCATAGCTCGGAATCTCGGGCTCCCTACGTGCGGAGGGACCGAAGCGTCGGATGCGAGCGCGAGCGCGCCAAGCTCGTCGAGCAACCGCTTCAGCTCCGCGAGGCCATCCGCCGCAAGGCCGTTGCGCCGAGCGGCTTCGAGCAACGCGTTCGGCGGAGCGCCTGCGTCGATCCGCAAGCGCTCGCGCAAAGCGTGGTCGAATCCTTGGCGATAGTGGAGCAGCGGCACGAGCAGGTTGGCGTCGCCGCGCGCGAAATGCCGCACCGTGCCGGCTTCGCCCGCGAGCACCGGTGCCGAAGCCGGTTGTGCTCCGACCATCGCTCTCAAGTATTGACCGCGCCGCGGCACCGCGGTGATCGCCGCGAGCAGCATCGTCAACGCCAACATTGCCGAGACCCAACGCAGAGTGCTCGATGGCAGCTCGACGTGCGCCAGCCTCGCGAGCGCCGCGGACAGCAGCGCGAAGCGATCGGTGTCCTCGAGCAATCCGTAGCGTCCGGTGATCGCAGTCGCCGGTGTGACGACGTAGAAGCGCCCGTCGCGCGGCGCCAGATACGACAGCAAGTTCTGAGCGAACTGACGATTGCCGGTCAGCTCGAGCATGTTGTTGATGAGGGCGCTCGGATCGCTCAACGCGATCAGCCGACCTTCGCCCACGGCGCCGGTCAGCACGATCGCGCCGCCCGAGTCCCCAAGCTCGAATACTGGCTCGAGGCTCGCGTGGCGCAGCACCGCAGGATGATTCACGACCAGCGCGGCGACCTCGCGGGTCAGCGGATGGGCGGCGCGCGGCGTCGCGATCAGCAAGCTCCGATTGTCGCGCAGCCTCGGGATGCCGCCGGCTCGGTCATCACTTGCAGGTGCAGTCGGTGCAGCGCTCCGGCTGATCTCGAAGCTCGCCAGCCAACTCTCCGCGGCGCCGAAGTCATCCGCGATCGCAATGCGCCCGCCATCGTGAAGAAACGCAGCGAAGTCCGCCCGCGGCAGTGGCGCTTGCGGAAACACGACGAGTAGACTGTCCGCCGGTTTCAGCGTCTTCAAATCGAGCTGACGCGGTGCTTCGACTCGGAGCCCAAGCTCGCTCGCGATCGCGACGAGCTCGCTGAGGCCATTCCAGCTACGCGATTCGATTGCGTAGTCGTCCTGGCCCAAGCCCGTACCCGAAGCCTGGGCCATCGTGTGCGCTGGCGTGCCGAACGACGCACACAAGGCGCACGCGAGCGTCAAAGCCGCTCGGCCCGCGATCGAAGCGCTCGGGAATGGGCGACACGCGATCATTCTCAACGGATTCGGCCGTCTCGAAATCCGCATTTTTTCGGTTCCTAGCGCGGCCTTGCCTTGGGATGTTGGGCCCGGAGCGCTCGTTCTGCATCGAATCCGTTGCCGAGTCGCGTTTACGTTACTATGTGTAGTGAGTAGGAGGAGCCCAAGGAGCCGATCATGTTGCCTCCGATCATCATCGAGCACATCAAGAAGCGGGAAGAAGAGGAGCGCCGACGGCGCGACGAAAGCCCCTTCATTCAGCTACCGGTTCCTCAACCAGCTTGGCCCCGTCCATCGCGCAGCGAGGATGAGCCCGAGCGCGGCGTCGTGATCATCGATCTCGGATGAAATCACCGAGCCACGAATGACCGCAGTCAGGCACGGACGCATCGGGCGGTACGAGCTACTGCACAAGATCGCTGCCGGCGGCATGGCGGAGATCTTTCTCGCGCGGCAATGGGGCCAGGGCGGCTTCCTGCGCGACGTCGTGATCAAACGGCTGTTCACGCACTACGCGGAGCACGAGCGCGCGCTGCGTATGTTCCAAGACGAAGCGCGGCTGTTGTCCGAGCTGAGCCATCCGAACATCCCGCAGGTCTACGACCTCGGGTACTCGGACGGCTATTGGTATCTCGCGATGGAGTACGTGCGGGGTGTGAGCCTTGCCGATCTATGTCGCGCAGCCGCCAAAGCGCAGAAGCCGATGCCGCTTTCGGTCGCGATCGGGATCGCGCAGCAAGTCTGCATGGCGCTGCATCACGCGCACGAGCGCACCGATCGCGAGGGCCAACCGCTGCGCATCGTTCACCGCGACGTGACCCCGCACAACATCATGATCTCGCTCGACGCGATGGTGAAGGTCATGGACTTCGGCGTCGCGCAGACCTCGGCGCGCGTCGATACCGACGCGGGCGCGGTGCGCGGAACATATGCGTACATGGGGCCGGAGCAGGTGCGTGGAAAGCCGCTCGACAAGCGCGCTGACGTGTTCGCGGTCGGCGTGATCTTGTACGAGCTGACGACGGGCCGGCGCTTGTTTCGCGGCAGCGACATTCAAGTGATGACGCAGATCGTGGAACGCGACGTCGCGCCGCCCTCGACCCTGCTGCACAACTATCCGCAAGAGCTCGAGACGATCGTGCTCGGCGCGCTGAGCCGTGATCGCAGCAAGCGCACGCCGAGCGCCGCGCATCTCGCGCTCGCGCTCGATCAGTTCTGCATGCGGCACGGGCTCGTGACTGGCCCGCTCATGATCTCGCACTACATCCGCTCGCTCTTTCCCTACGAGCGCGCGCACGAAGAAGGCATGGGCATCGCGCAAGTTGCGAGCGCACCGGCTGCAGCCGTCGTAGCGGAGGAGCCGCGTCCCATGCGGGCGGAGACCGAGCGCGTGAGCGAACGCCACGGCGTGTCTGCGG
>JAYUYY010000023.1:0-8023 GCA_043752225.1 Sandaracinaceae bacterium
CGCGCACGATCACTTGCCGAGCGCAGCGCCCGAAGCGCCACCGCAGCGCTCGCCGCTGATCTGGATCGCGGTCGGCCTGATCGTGGTCGCAAGCCTTGCCGTCGTGTGGATGCTCAATCGTCGCGAGCCGCCGGGCGAGCCGATCGAAGCACCGGTTGGCGATCGCATGGCAGCGCCGGAGGGTCGCACCGAAGCTCAGCCGGCCATGCCGAGCGTGGCGCCGGTCGCTGAGCCGAACGTTGCAGAGCCCACACCGTCGGGCACGACGCCGACTGCTGCGCCGCTCGATCAAGGTAAGCCGCCGGTCGAGGCGAAAGCGGTCGAGCCCGAGCAAGCGGAGCCGGAGCGCAAGGCAGCAGCTCGCAAGCCGAAGCGCGCGGCCAAGCCCGCAGCAGCTCGCACGGAGTCGCCGGTGCTTTCGGTGAAGCCGCGCGCAGCGGTGGACGAAGACGATGACGAGCTCAAAGCGGCGGCACGCGCGGCGGAGCGCTTGAGCGAAGCGCAAGCCGAAGAGTCGGATTCACCTGCGCCGTCTCCGCCGCCGCCCGCGCCCGACGACGAGTGATCGCGCGCTGAGCGTTGCGCTCGCACAGCGCGAAGATTTTTTCGCTGCGGCAAGCAACTGGACGGGATGACGCCCGATGAGCCTCGCAAATCGGCATAGCGCCGAAACAGCGAGGTTCATCTCATGCAACGCATCCGTCTTCTTTGCAGCGCGCTTCGGCGCGATGAACGCGGGCTCACGACGGTCGAGTACGCGATCATTTTGTGCGTGATCGTCGCGGTGTCGGTTGGTGGTTGGAAAGCGTTTGGCGACAAGATCGACGGCGCTTTAACCAAGGCATCGACCGATATCGGCACCGCGATCGGTCAGTAGTGATGCAGGCGGAGGCGCATCGGCTCACGGGTGCGCCTCGCCTGATCCAAGACCAGCGCGGGCTCGTGTTCGTCGAGTACGCGATCGCGCTGGTCTTGGTCTGCGTCGGCGCGTGTCTCGCGATCGCGACGTGCGCGGCGCTGCTGGTTCGGCTGTTCCTGTTTCAACAAGCGATTTTGATCCTGCCGTTTCCCTAGCTCGCAAAGGTCCCGCGTCATGAGCCCGCTCTCGAACACGCTGATCGCATTCGCACTGCTCGCGGTGAGCTTGATCGCTGCGGTGAGCGATGCGCGCACGGGCTTGATTCCGAACTGGCTCACTCTTCCCACCGCGCTGCTGGCGCCGCTAGTCCATCTCCCCCTGGGTGGGCTAGCGGCGCTGCAGCTTTCTATTCTCGGCG
This sequence comes from Sandaracinaceae bacterium, assembly GCA_043752225.1. Taxonomy (GTDB): domain Bacteria; phylum Myxococcota_A; class Polyangia; order Polyangiales; family JAFGIB01; genus JAYUYY01. Next base: position 1,278 of record JAYUYY010000023.1, read on the forward strand.
CGTTGGTGTGCGCAATCGTGCCGCTGGCGTTCTTCGCGAAGCGCGCGCTCGGAGGCGGCGACCTCAAGCTGTTCGTCGCGCTCGGTGCGCTCGCGGGGCCGCGCGACGGTCTCGAGATCCAGCTGCTCGCGCTCGTGATCGCGACCTGCGTCGCTATCGCGATGCTCGTCGCGCGCGGCCAGCTGGCGCCCGTGATGCGGCGGTCGCTCGGAATGCTAGCGCGCGCGTTTCGAATCTCTGCGAAGGCGCAAGCGCCGATCGACGAGAGCAGCCTGACGTCGCTGCGTCTGGGTGTTCCGATCTTCATCGCAGTCGCGGCGCTGCGCGCGTTCGAGGTCGTAGCGTGACGCGCGAACGCGTTCGCAGCATCCGCGACGCGCGCGGCACCGTGCTCGTGGAATTCCTGATCGCGATCATGCCAATCTTCGTGCTGTTCCTCGGCATCGTGCAGTACGCATTGCTGAGCGTCGCGCAGCTCGTCGTGCAGCACGCCGCGGTTGCAGGCGTGCGCGCCGCGTCGGTGGTGCTCGACGATGATCCGGCGCTGTATGACGGCGCCGAGCGGCTCGAGATCGGCTCGGCGGCGCGAACGCAAGATCCCACACCGAGCGGTGCGCTGGCTGCGATCGTCGGTCAACTCAGCAGCGAGGTCTTACCGGAGGACTTCGTCGCGCCGAGCCTTTTGAGCGCCGGACAGATCCTCGCGGACAACCCGCGCATGGCGGCGATCCGCACGGCGGTGCACGCGCGCTTGATGGCGATCGTGCCGGCGCGCGGGCTGAAGACGCTGCTGCCGGTCGCGCAGCAGCATCATGTCGCGGGCGCGCTCGGCGAGTCGCCGATCTTTCGCGCGTTGCAAGCGCCGTTCTATTTGCCGATCAGCACTGCGGTCACGTTTCCGATCGCACCGGGATCATCCGATCTCTTCACGGAGCGCGTCGAATCGAGCGCGCTGGTGACCGTGCGCGTGACGCACGTCGTGCTGTGCGAGATCCCGCTGGTCGCGGCGCTGATGTGCGAGACGCTCGCGAGCTTGAGCCTTGTCCAGAGGTCGAGCCCCGCAATGCAGGAGCTGGCGCATGCGCCGGGTGCCAATTTTCAAGCGTTATGGCTTGCGATCGATACGCGCGCGATGGTGTTCCAAGCAGAAGCCAGCATGCCGGCGCAGAACGCGCGGTACCTGTACGCGAGCCAGCTGGAGTCGAACGGAGACGGCTCGTGAGGCGCGCGCTGCAACGTGCGCTGCACGACGAGCGCGGCGCGATCATGGTGCTCGGGCTGTTCATGGCGGTGTTCGCCGCGGGCTGTCTCTACTACGTCGTCGGCATCGGCGATGCGATTTGGCAGCGCGAGCGCATGCAGGATGCCGCGGATGCAGCGGCGTTCTCGGCGGCGGTGTTGCACGCGCGCGGGATGAACTTGATCGCGCTCGTGAACATGACGATGGCGGCGCTGCTCGCGGTGCTGATTGCGCTCAAGCTGGTCGAGCTGGTGGCGTATGGGATCATCGCGACCGCGATCGGCATGGCGTTCTCGACCGCAGGCGGCTCGCTTGTCGTCGTCGCGCCAGTCACGCAGCTCGCACAGCAGGTGCGGCAGGCGCACGAGACCGCGAAGTCCGGGATCCATCCCGCGCTGCGCGCGTTGCGGATCGCATCGAAAGGAGTGCGCGTCGCGATTCCGTGGATCGCACAGGCACGCGCGGTCCAAATGGTGATGAGCCACTACGACCCGCCTGCGATCGTGGGGCTCGCGGTGCCAAGCCGGATCACGCTGCCTACGCGCGACGGCACATTCGAGGACCTCTGTGACAAGGCGGGGGAGTACGTCGCCGAGCTGATCGCGCTGCCTTTCCAGCCGCTCCAACTCGGTGGCGTCGTCACAACGGTTTCCGATCCGCTGCTCGACACCGGCTCGTCGTGGTTCTGCGGCACGGATGAAAATGCAGAGCCGCCCTCGATCGAAACCTCCGCCGATGTCGAGCGCCCGCTCCTGCCGTCCGGCGAGGCGTGTGCCGCCTACGGCCAAGATGATTCGGCCTACGACGCGAGCGAGCACGAGCGGTTGTGCGCAGAGGCCCAAGCAGAGTCGGAGCGCGCGAAGGCGGCGATCGATCCGGATACGGGCGGCTGCGCCGGTGTTGAGTGCAACATGAACGGGCTGTTCGAGCTGCAAGCGACGCGCGCGCTGCGCGACTGCGCGCCGCGCCACAACGACGACGTGTTCTCGAATTTCCTATGGCAGGAGTACCGCTTCACGCGCGTCTACGTTCGCAGCCGCGGTCAATGGCGCGTCGAGACCGACGTCGTTGCGGGCAGCGAGAGCTATGCGCTACGGACGAAGACGCGCAGGCCGTGCGGCGGACGCGCCGCGATCGTCGCCGATGCATGGAACGACCATCGGCGCCGCGACGGACTGCTCGTCCCGGTGTGCGAGATCGGCGAGCCGCCGAGCGAACGCGCGCGCGAAGGCGAGACGCGAACCGTCGACTTCGTGCAGGCGCTGCAAGTGCTCGGGTGCGTCGAGAAGGTCACGACGCGACGCGAGCTCGACGCCGAAGGCCAAGGCGAGCTCGCGCCGACCGATGGATCCGGCGATGAGATGGCGCCGCAGCTCATGGAGGAAGATCTGCAGCTCGGCGCGAACGACTTTCAGATGCGCGCGGCGGTGATCGGCGCGCTGCCGGCGAGCAGCGTGGAGCAGATCGTCTCGACGATTCATCGCGAGGCTCCAAACGCAAACGCTGGATGGCGCAGCGCGCGTCAGCTCGGGCGCGTGTCGGTCGCGCAGGCGGAGTACTTTTACGACGTCGAGAATCCGGCGTCGCCCGATCCGGCGAGCTGGCTGTGGAACATGCGCTGGAAGGCACGGCTGCGGCGCTTTCGTTGGCCAACGCCGGAGGAAGAATCGCGCGCGAGCGCGTCGGAGTCGGACCGTGCATCGATCGCCGACTTCGCCGTGGGCGAAGTGGAGCCGACGCTCGAAGACGCATGCAACGCCGTAGCGGAGGAGAGCGTATGCAAGATGCTCGACACATCCTTTTCGAATCTGCTCGTTCACTGACGCGGGGCACACGCGGTGCGAGGCGCGGGCAACGCGGCACCGCGATGGTCGAAGGCGTGATCGTCGCGTCCGTGCTGGTGCTGATTCTTTTCGGCGCGACGTATTTCCGCGCGCTGTACGTCGCGCGCGCGCAAGCCCGGCTCGATGCGCGCACGTGCGCTTGGGAGCATGCGATGAACGGCTGCATCGGCGCGCCTCCGAGCTGCACGGCAGCAAGCCAGCCGGCCGCGAGCACCGCACAGCCTATGGACGCGCCCGACATCGCGAGCATTGCGCGCTCACACAGCAGCACCGGCGATCTCGATCCGTTCTCGGACATCCCGATCATCGGCAGCGCGTTCCAAGAGCTGTTCGGCACCTCGACCAGCTCCGCGGTCGAACGCGAGGTGCCCTTCCCGCTCGATCCGCGGCGCATCGGGATCGCGCGCGGCGAGTCCGTCGTGTTGTGCAACTCGCACAACCAGACGGTGTTCGAGATCGCGAAGGATTTTCTATGCGAGGGGCTAAGCAGCTTCGGTCTATGCGAAGGCTGAAGCTCGCTCTGTGCGCGATCGCATTGCTGTGCGCGCTCGCGCTCGGTGCGCGCGGCCACGCGAACGCGACGGCGGCAGAGCTGGTGAGCGCCGCGGGTGCACCGCTGCTTGCATACGCACGCTCCACGCAAGACGAAGGCGTTCGCGCGCTCTATCTCAATGGCGCACGCCTCGGCATGCGGACCGGATCGGCTCTGGACACGAGCAACACCGTGCTCGACGCCTACGAGTCGACCTGCCGCGCTCGGTCGGCCAAGCAGAACCGCGCACGGTTGCCGCACGGCTTCGAGGGTATTGCGCGCTTTGGAACCGATGCTCAGGGTTTCGTCGGCTGCATCGACTTCGGCACCGACGTGACTGCGAGCGACTTGCTGACGCGACTCGAGCAGCTCGTCGCAACGGGCGACGTCGAAGAGCTCGGCAAGCTCGAGGTCGTGTGGGCGATGCGCAGCGAGCGCGGCGCGCGCTACGTCGCGCTCTGGTCGGAAGGCAGCTTGCCGCTGTGGAAGATGTTCCCGGGGACCGGCGATGCGCCCGGGATCGATCTGCCGGATGCGCCGCGTCCCCCGCAGTCGCGCAGGTTGCTTTCGCTCTGGCAGCAAGGCGAAGCGCCGATGATCGCGAGCTATGCGAGCGCGCTTGCGCCAGGTGTGTTGCTCGCGCGGTATCGCGAAGCGTTGTCCCGAGCCGGCTTCGAGGTGCGAGCAAGCGATGACGGCCAAGCCGCGGGCGTGCTGCAGGCGTCGCGCGCGCCCGCGGGTACTCGCGAGAGCGCATTGCTCGTGGTCGTCGGCGCAGGCGATGAAAAAGGAAGCCTGATCAGCGTGATGCGTTGACCGAGCACGCAACTGCGTCGCGCCGCCCACGATGACGGTCACGTCACCATGCAACGCAAAGCGCTCCTCATATCGATCGCCTCCGCCGTGCTCGGCACGCTGCTGCTGCGCGCCTACCTGCAGCGCTTCGAAGAGGAAGCGACTGGTGGACCGCGGGCAGCCGTCCTCGTGCTCAGCGCGGATCTCGCAGCCGGCGATCTGATCGGGCGCGAGTCGATCAGCTCGCGCGACTATCCTGCTTCGTATCGCGATTCTCGGCACATCGCGGCCAGCGATGCGGATCAAGTGATCGGAGCCCGGCTCGCGGTGCCCGGTCGCGCCAACGAGAGCCTGCTCTGGACGGATCTATCGAGCGCGCGTGCGCGTGTGCGCCAGCTGTCGGGCCTGGTGCCAGAAGGCATGCGCGCGATGACGCTGGAGAGCGCGGGGCGCGAGCTGCAGCAGCTGCTCAATCCGGGCGACCGCGTCGATGTGCTCGGCGGTAGCGAGCGCGCGCTCGACGCGAACAGCGGCGCGATCGCGACCGTCGCCGAAGACCTGCTGGTGCTGGCGATCGGTGTCGATCTCGGTGGTCCGGCGGCGAACAAGAAGCCGCGGCAAGGCGCGGTCACGTTGAGCGTCACGCCCGAGCAAGGGCGCGCGCTCGCGAGCGCGGAGCGCAAGGGTCCGCTGCGCCTGGTGCTGCGCAACCTCGATGACCTCGCGCTGAGTCGAACCGATCCCGCGTTGAAGTCAGACGACAAGCCGGAGGACAAACCATGACCGCGTCCTGGTTGCGGTGCACAACGTTGTGCGCGCTGCTCGTGGCCAGCACCGCGAGCCGTGCGCTCGCGGGCGAGCTGCGCGACTTGGAGCTCGAGGTCGGCGAGCAGCTCGTGCTTCCGAGCCAAGGCGTCAGCAGCTACTCGGAAGGCACGCCCGGCTTTCTCGACGTGCGGCTCACGCAAGACGGCTCGAGCTTCGTGCTCGTCGGCAAGCGCGCCGGGCGCACGTCATTGCTGCTGATGCGCACCGACGGCAGCGAGGTGCAATACCGCGTGTGGGTGAAGGACTCGGCGGCCCAAGTCGCGCGCGGCGATGAGATCGGTCCGGTCGAGAGCCGCGACAACGTGCGCCTCGATTTCTATTTCGTGCAGCTCTCGCGCGACGCGGGCGCGAACATCGGCGTGCGCTGGCCGGCGAGCTACGGCGGTGGCGCGTTCAGCGCTCAAATCGACTTGATGGCGGGCTCGTTCGACCAAGCGACCGCCGCGATCACCGAGCAAGCATTGCCACGGCTCGATCTCGCTCAATCGGCGGGTTGGGCGAAGGTGTTGCGCCAGGCCGCGGTGATCACGGCGAACGGCACCGACGCGAGCTTCAACGGTGGCGGCGAGATCAACATCCCGGTTCAGACCGCACTCGGCGTCGGCGTTCGGCAGATCACCTTCGGCAGCCGCGTGCGCGTGCGACCGCGCTACGACCGCGAATCAGGTCGCATCGAGCTCACGATCCACGCGGAGGTCTCGGACCTGACGAGCGATCGCGGCAGCGGCATGCCGGGTCGCTCGCTCTCCGACCTCGACAGTGTGGTGAACCTCGAGCTTGGCGAGTCGCTGGTGCTCGCCGGGCTGACGGCGGAATCGGAGTCGGGCAACAAGCAGGGCCTGCCGTGGCTCTCGCAGCTCCCGATCCTCGGCGCGCTGTTCGGCACGCACGCAGGGCGCAGCGAGCACACCGAGAACCTGATCTTCATCGTGCCCTCCGTCGTCGATTCGGTGGCGCTCGACGCGCGCGCGCACCTGCGGACCGCGCTCAAGATCTTGCGCGGGTATGACGGCGATCTCGAGCACACGCCGCTGCGCCCGCACGCGCTGCGGATCGAAGATCGCGCTGCGCCGCCTGGAGCTGAGCCATGACGCCGCGGCTTCAAATCGCAATCGAGAGCCCGGACGGCACGGTGCGCACGTGTGATTGCGGGCTCGAGCGGCCGGTCTCGCTCGGGCGCGACTCGAGCTGCGACGTCGTGCTCGAAGCCGAGCACGTCTCGCGTAAACATGCCGTGATCGAGCACGCGCAAGGCCTGATCCGGCTGCGCGATCGCTCGGTGAACGGAACCGTGCTCGATGGGCGATTGCTGCGCGATCGCGCCGAGGTCTTGGTGTTGCCGGCGACGCTGGAGATCGGCGGCTATCGCTTGCTCGTGCGCAGCGCTTCGAAGCCCGGCCGGCCACACGCGAGCGCACCGGCGGACGCGGCCGCAAATGATCCCGTAGAGGTGCCGATCGCGATTCGGCGGAGCATCCAGCGCAGCCTGCTCGACCATCTGGACCTC
>JAYUYY010000024.1:0-3144 GCA_043752225.1 Sandaracinaceae bacterium
GCCATCCGCCGCAGCGCGAACGTCGCGGCAAACCACAGCGTGATGCCCGCCACGGTCGCGACGCGATCTTGAGCGGCCACCACCAACGTAAATGACAGAAGACCTGCGGCCATGACGAGCTCGCGATCGCCGCCGAGGAAGAGGTTGTGCCGGTTTCCAGCACGTCGAATGGGGATGGTTCGTAGCGGCATCGCAGGCCTCAGCCGCCCTGCTGCGCGCTGTGCGCGCGCGTGTTCGACAATGCGATGGTTGCGCCGCGACCGAAGAGCGTCTGCAGCACGTTGACGCTCGAGACGAGCACGCCGATGACCAACACGAGGATGACCATCGTGCGAAAGAAGCCGCTCAAGTCGCCTCCGAAGATGAGCGTGCCGCCCGCGACGACGATTCCGAGGATCGACAGCACGAATGCGACCGGTCCGGTCGCGGATTGCTGGAGCTTCTGCAACGCCGATTCATAGGGCAGCCCCCCTCCCCCACCGGCCGAGGCAAACGCCGTGTCCGGATTAATGAAGACAAGCCACACCACCGACACCGCGAGCACCATCCACCACGCTCTATTCGACATTCTTCAGCTCTCCTCTTCGAACGTTCTTGTTTTGAAACCATCGCGCTCGTAGCCGAGCACCTCGAGCACTTGCTGCACTCGTCGGCCTTCAGCCGTTCGCGCGATGTGAACGATGACGTCGACCGCTTCGCCGATCAGCGGCTCGATCTGCGAGGGCGCGTCGGGATGCATGGACACGAGCATCTGCAGGCGCACCAGGCCCGCGTACGCGTTGTTGGCGTGCACGGTCGCGGCTCCGCCTTCGTGGCCGGTGTTCCACGCCATCAGTAGATCGAGCGCTTCGGGTCCGCGCACTTCACCGACGAGGATTCGATCGGGACGCATTCGCAGCGTCGTGCGCAAGAGCGACGTCATGCTCGTGCTCGGCGTACTGCGGTACTGCACGCAGTTGTCGGCAGCGCAGCGGATTTCGCGCGTGTCTTCGAGGATGACGAGCCGTTCCTCGGGCCCTTGCAAGACCATCTGCGCGATGAGCGCGTTGACGAACGTCGTCTTGCCGGAGCTCGTACCACCGACCACGAGGATGTTGCGGTGGTCGCGCACCGCGCACTTGAGCGCGGAGTATTGGACGGCGCTCAGAGCACCCTGACGCAAGTAGTCTTCGAGGCTGATCGCGTGAATCGCTGGCTTGCGAATGGAGAACGTAGGCGCCGACACGACGGGCGGGAGCTGCGCGGAGAAACGCGCGCCGTCGGGTGGGAGCTCGCCTTCGAGAAGCGGTGAGAGTTTCGTGACCTCTTTACCGAGGTGGCTTGCGACGGTCTTGATCACGGCTTCGGCGCGCGCGGCGTCGATGTGCCCGATGCAGCGCATGCGCTCGTTCAGACGTTCCTGCCAGAGCCGTCCATCCGGGTTCAGCAGCACCTCGATCGTGCGCGGGTCTTCCAGCGCAGCACGGAGCGTCGTGCCGAAATCGCGCAGCAACTTTTCGTGCGTGCGAAGCGCAAACTCACTGGGCGAAGTGTCCATGATCGTTTCCTTCTAGAAGCGCAGCGTCGAGTGAACGCCGGTGGGCGTTGCGGCCCATCGCCACTTGCCTTCCGGCGGCAGCGCCACGTACCAAACGATCGAACCGACCATCGCGGCGGCGCCCGCCACGAGAAAAACCGTCGACCATTGCGCTTCGCTGTTGGCTTCTTCATTCAGCGCGCGCGTGCGCTGCACAGCCGTGCTCAGCACTTCGGGTTCAAGGTCGTCGGCAAGCGCGCGCAGTTGTTGGGCCGCGTCACGCGCTTCTTCTCGGCTGCTACTTGCGGAGAGGCCGAGCACGAGGCCCGCGGTGAGCGCTCCGAGACCCGCAACACCGGTGAGCACTGGGCCCCACGGAAAGACGGGCTGAGGTTGAGGTGGCGGCGCAGCAGGCACGTGCAGAGGCTCGACCGCGGCGCCTTGCAGATCGTGTTCGTGATCCGACGCGTACACGTCGTCGCCTGCGTCCGCCGAGATCTCGGGCGCATCGGCGGGCCCCAGGCTTTGCAGGTGCACGATCCAGTCGTGCACCGTGAACTGCCAGACCGTCTTGAGGTCTGCGCCCGCGGCCGCAATGCGCAGATTTCGCAGCGCGCTGCGGCGCGTCTGCTCGCGCTCGGCGGGATCGCTGAGGGCGAGGCTGTCGACCAGATTGGCTTGCGCAAGGCCGAGCAAGAACGCGCTCTGCGGCCCCGGGCACAGGCGCATCCGGTCGTCCGCCGTGCGCAGCATCGTCGAGTACTGCTCAGCCGCCAGCTCGCTCGCGGCCCGCTCGAAGAGCGCATCGCACACGACGTCGGGCTCCTGCGCGCGAACGGAGCGGCTGCAGAGCGCTGAGCACGTCAGCAATCCGACGCTCAGTGCGAGGCGAAGTGCGAAAGGGACTATGCCACGAACGCAGAACATGGCAGAAGGTATATGCCATGAACGCAGAACATGGCAATACAGTTTCTGAGCGGCTCACGCCGCAGGAAGAAGGCCGCTCGTGATCCACATGGTTCTCCAAGGCAAGGGCGGCGTCGGCAAGAGCTTTGTGGCTGCCTTGATGGCGCAGTATCTCCAAGACCGAGGCTGCTCGCCGAAATGCATCGACACCGACCCGGTGAACGCGACGTTCGCGGGCTACAGCGCGTTCGGTGTTCACACGGTCGATCTGCTCGCCGGCGGTCGTGACATCGATCCTCGGCGCTTCGATCAAGTTGTCGAGATCGTCGCGACCGCAGACCGCGACCAGCACGTCGTGATCGACAACGGCGCGAGCACGTTTCTGCCGCTCGCCGACTACATGCTCAGCTACGACGTGCCGGGCATTCTCAAGGAGCTTGGCCACGAGCTGACGCTTCACAGCGTGGTGACCGGCGGGCAAGCGCAGGACGACACGCTTCAAGGGCTGCTCGAGCTGCTCAAGAACTTCACCCTACCCGTCGTGGTCTGGCTGAACCCGTTCTGCGGCCGCATCGAAAAGGACGGCCAATGCTTCACCGATTTGAAGCTGTACCAGCGCTACAGAGATCGCATCGTCGGCGTCGTCGAGATCCCCGAGTTCGCTCCGAGGACGACTGGCCTCGATCTCTCCGAGCTGCTCAAGACGAAGCGTCCCTTCCGCG
>JAYUYY010000025.1:0-8003 GCA_043752225.1 Sandaracinaceae bacterium
GAAGCGTTCAGGAGCGGCTTACGTCCTCGTAAAAAATCCTCGAAATACAGACGTATTCCTCCCGTTTTTTTTCCGGGCGCGCTCGCTCCTGAACACTTCTGAACGGGAACATGGCGAGCGCGAGCTTCAGAGGCGTTGTTAGAACGCGACCTTGGGGGCGTTGCGTTCTTCTTGGCTCTCGATCACTTGGAGCTGTGCGGCGGCGTCGAAGCCGAGCATGCCGGCGAAGATCACCGCGGGGAACACTTGCCGCGCGTTGTCGTACTCGTTGACGGCGTCGTTATAAGCCTGGCGCGCGAACGCGACCTTGTTCTCGGTCGAGGTCAGCTCCTCGCTCAGGTCGCGCATGTTCACGCTGGCCTTGAGCTCGGGATACGACTCGCTCAGCACCATCATGCGCGAGAGGCCGGCTGCGAGCGTGCCTTCCGCGCTCGCCAGCGATTGCATCGCGCCGGGCTCACCGGGATTTTGCGCGGCGGCTTGCGCGGCCGACACCGCGGCGTTGCGCGCCTTGATCACCGCTTCGAGCGTCTCGCGCTCGTGCTTCATGTAGCCCTTCACCGTCTCGACCAGGTTTGGGATCAGGTCGTAGCGACGCTTGAGCTGCACGTCGATCTGCAGATACGCGTTCTTGAAACGGTTCCGCTTGGTGACCAGCCCATTGTAGGTGGTCACCGCAAACAGCGCGAGCAGCGCGAGCGCTGCGACGAATCCAATCCCGATCCACATGCTTCCTCCAACGTGTCTGAGTGCGTGTCTGAGTGCGTGTCTGAGTGCGTGTTAGCTGCGCGTATTAAACCTACGAACACGGCGTCCCACAACATTGCGGGCCATTTGAGCGCGGTTTGAGCGTGAGCCATCGCAGGTTAACGGTGCGTTAAGCCACGCCCTGCGTTTTTGCGCTCTCGAGTGACCGTCTTTCAAAGTGCGGGGCCACCTTTATGCTGGCATGTTCAACGGCTCCAGCGCGTGCGCGCGTGCTCCACGCGTGCGCCAGCGCAGTCACGGAAGGATGTAGAACGATGCGAGGAATTCGTTTGGGCCGGCTCTCGGCATTCGCGTGCGCCATCGCGTGCGTCTCGGCTTGTAGCGGCGACGACAGCACTGGTTGGAAAAACTACATGGCCGGCAGCGGTGGAGCCGGCAGCGCTGGAGCCGGCGCGGGGCAGTGCGATGCGGGCGGGTCGTGCGGCAGCGCGGGCGACATGTTCGGCAACGCCGGCACGAGCGGCAGCGCGGATGCGGGCGCTGGCAACGGCGGCGCAGCGGGTACGCGGCCGGTCACGATCGATGGCGCGGCTCAGTGCGCGGACACGACGGTGCGATCGAGCCGCGTCACGCCGACCGTGATGCTATTGGTCGATCAGAGCAGCAGCATGACCGACGACTTCGGCGGCGCGGGCTCACGCTGGGATGTGCTCCGCAACTTCTTGCTCGACGAGCCCGACGGTTTGATCGCAGACCTTCAAGGTCAAGTGCGCTTTGGGCTCGCGCTGTATTCCGCGGTCTCGGGCGGCGACAATCCCGAGCCGATGGGTGAGTGCCCGATGATCACGAACGTCGCGCCCGCGATCGACAACTTCGCTGCGATCTCGGCCGTGTACTCGGAGGCCGACGTAATCGAGGATACGCCGACCGGCGACTCGATCGATGCCGTGGTCGACAGCCTCGACTTGAACGCCCCGGATCGCAGCAACGATCCGGTCGTGATCATCCTGGCGACCGATGGCGAGCCCGATCGCTGCGAAGCGCTCGATCCCCAGGAGGGGCAAGCCGAGTCGATCGCGGCGGCCGAGCGCGCGTTCTCGTTGGGCGTGCGCACGTACATCATCAGCGTAGGCAACGAAGTCTCGGTCGAGCATCAGCAGGACATGGCAAATGCAGGGCTCGGTCGTGCGGCCGGCGATCCCGACGCGGAGTTTTGGGAAGCTGGCGACGATGCGACCTTGCGCGCAGCGCTGACCGAGATCGTAGGCTCGCAGCTCAACTGCGAGGTGCGCTTGAACGGCATGGTCGAGAGCGGCGACGCCTGCGAAGGCGTCGTGATGCTCAACGGAAACGCGCTGCCGTGCGGCGACGACAATGGTTGGGAGCTCGCCGATCCAAAGACGATTCGCGTGCTCGGCACCGCGTGCGAAGAGATGAAGAGCGGCGGCGACCTCTCACTCGAGGTCTCGTTCCCCTGCACCGTCAATTTTGTAGATTAGCTAAGGCTCGGGGTTCGGATGTCGACCGAGCGGCGGAGGCTATCCGGCACGCGTGTGCTGCGTAGCTCGCTGAGCTCGATGGCGCGTTCGGCCCACCAGGCCTCCGCGTCGGCTTGTGCCCAACTGTTCGCGAGCACGGAGCGATCGAGCAGCGCGCGCAGCGATGCGGCGCTGCGCGGGCGCGCATGCGGTCGCTTCTTGAGACAGGCGAGCACGGCCGCTTCGAGCGTCGGATCGCACGCAATCCCGAGCACCTCCGAGGGTGGGCTCGGCGTTTGCGTGAGATGCGCGAGGCCGAGCTCGGTCGTGCCCCCGCCGCTGAAAGGCGGCGCGCCGGTCAGCAAGTAGTACGCGACTACTCCGACCGAATAGAGATCGCTCTGCGCGGAGGCGCGCGTCGCAGATTCGAACAGCTCGGGCGCCATGTACTCCGGCGTGCCGAGCACGATCGGCTCAGCGCCGTCGTCGATCGCGCCGAGATGAACGATGCCGAAATCGAGCACCTTCAAGGTATCGGTGACGCCGCCGCGCGTGCACGTCAGCAAGTTCGCCGGCTTGATGTCGCGGTGCACGATGCCCGCTGCATGCGCCTCCGCGAGCGAGCCGCAGATCTGGCGCAGAAAATGGAGCACGCGCGCTTGTGGCAACGCTCCAAAGCGCGTGACCAGGCGCTGCAGGTCGAGGCCTTCTAAGTACTCCATCGCATAGTAGAAGGTGCCCTCCTGGGTGCGGCCGTAGTCGTAGATCGCGACCGTGTTGGGGTGGGTGAGGGCGCTCGTGATCTGGGCCTCGCGCTCGAACCGCGCGAGCGCTTCGGCGTTCACGAGCTCCGGTCGCAGGAGCTTGATCGCGGCCCTGCGCCGCAAGAGCGCGTGGCGCGCGAGATAGACCGAGCCCATGCCGCCTTCGCCGACCTTAGCCTCGATGCGGTACTGACCGAACTGCTCGGCGCGTCGCTCGGCGTGCTCGGCGCGCTTGCGAAGGTCCGCGGCGCGCCGCATCGCCAGAAACGATCCGGCGACCGCGAGCAGGAGCGCGATCGCGAGACCCGTGAACATGCGCTCGAGCGTGCCCAGCGTGCGAAACGCGTCTTCGACATCGAGCTCGGTCGCGACGCCGAGCTGCAGCTCCGGGATCCAGCGCCACGTGCCGACGACGGGGACCCCGCGGTAGTCGCGATAGCCGATGACGTCGTGGCCCGACTCGCCGGCGAGCGCTCGCTCGGCCATCACGGTGAGCGAGCCGCTGCTTGGATCACGCAGCTCGATCATCTTGCCCGCTTGTTGCGAGGCCGCGACGAAGCGGCTGAGCGTGAGCATGCGGCCGCGGTTGTCGAATATGTAGGTCTCGCCGCTGCGCCCGACGCGCGTCGTGCTCATCTGCTCGCTGAGCGGTGCAAGCGGCAGCTCGAACGCGAGCACATCGAGCGCTGCAGCGTTCGCTCGGCTGCTCAATGCGTGCACCGGCACCTGGATCGGGATCGTCGTGTGCGGCGCTGGCTTGAAAGATTCGCCTTCGGCTTGAGCGTCCTGCGCATCGGCGCCCAGCGGGTGGATCGGACGCACGTGCCCACGCGTGAGACCGGACGCCGTCATGTAAGGCACGAGCGCGGTCGCGAGCGCATCGCATTCATGCGCGCTTACGCAGCGTCCGGCGCGCTCGCGCACGATCGGATCGTGCGCGGCGGCCGTGGCTGCGCGCATCGCGCCGTCATGCCAGGCGTGCACATCGGCGACGCCGGTCGCGAGCGTCGCGTTCATCACCGCGATGAGCTGCTGCTTGAGCGTCTTCTCGAGCCGATCGTGAATGACCAAGGCCGCGAGCAGCACGCAGACCAGCGCGATGCACGCGGCGAGCGCCACGCGGTTGCGCTCTCCAACGACGGAGCTGGGCTCGGCGTTCACGAGCCCGGTACGCGAGGAAGCGCTACGCGCATCGTCGTGCCTGCGCCCACTGCGCTCGTGACGCGCACGACGCCGCCCGCGCGCTGCACGATGCCGTACACGGTCGCAAGCCCCAGTCCCGTTCCCGCGGCCTTCGTCGTGAAGAACGGCTCGAAGACGCGGGCGCTCGTCACCTCGTTCATGCCCGCGCCAGTGTCGCGCACCTCGAGCACGACATGATCGGGCGCGACCTCGTCGGTCGGCTGCGGCTCGCGCACCCGCACCGTGATCTCGCCTGCGCCATCGATCGCATCGCGCGCGTTGAAGCACAGGTTGAGCAGCACTTGCTCGAGCTGGCTGGTGTCGACCGGAACGATCGCGTGCTTGATCACGATCTCGAGCCGCAGCCCGATCGCTTTGCCTAGGCCGGTCCGCACGATCGGCGCCATGCGCTCGACCAGCGCCGGCAAATCGGTCGTCGCGTTCGGCGATTCCTCGCGCGTCTTGCCGAAGGTCATGAGTTGTTGGGTGAGCCTGCGGCCGAGCTCGATCATCGAGCCGACCTCGTCGACGACGGACTTCAGGCTCGGCGGCGCGCTGCGCGCGAGCAAGGAGACCGTGACGGTGATCGTCGCGAGCAGGTTGTTGAAGTCGTGGGCGACGGCGCGCGCCATGCGGCCGAGCGCTTCCATCTTCTGTTGCTCGAGCCGTTCCTCGGCTTGCTCTTGCAACGCCGCTTCCAGCTCGAGTCGATCGGCTTGCTCGAAGAACAGCGCGAGCATGTCCGCGACCGAGCTCGCGAAGTCGACATCCTTTTGACCGAAAGCGCGCGGCGTGCCGGTATGCTCGTGGCACACGACGCCGACCACGCGGCCCTGGCGAATGATCGGCGCATCGAGCAACGAGAAGATCTCCGCCGGCTCCAGATACGTCTTTGCGAGCTCGCGCGTCAGCGGATGACTGCGCGCGTCCTCCGCGGCGATCGCGCGCAGCTGCTTGAGCGACTCGACGTAGATCGGATAGTCCGAGGCGAGCAGCACCTGCCCTGAGCTATGCGTGCGGGTCGAGCGTGTGTACTGGGTTGCGCAGACGAGCCGCGTGCCGCGGTCCTTGAACAGCCAGACCCCAACGCGTTCCATCTCGAGCGCTTCGGCGCTGACTTGAGCCGCATGCGCCGCGGCTCTCGCGCGCGCTTCTTCGCCTTGCATGCGATAGCGCGCGAGCCGTAGCCGCGCTGTCTCATAGGCTGCACGACGCTGTGGTTCCAAAACGAGACCCCCAATCGATCCGATACTCAAACGGCAGTCCACTGCGCGCCAACGATTGGCCAACGGCCGTTCAGCCCCGAAGCAGGCGCGGAGGATACTCTTGCCCCGTACGCACGAGAAGTCGGCGCAACGGGCGATCGTATCGAGCCAGAACAGCGGTATTGTCGGCACGATGCGAACCTCAGCCTTCATCACGATTGCGAACGTGCTTATGGCTGGCGCGCTCGCGGCCTGCAGCGCCGACACGCCGCAGAACCCGCGCATGCCACGCGGCGGCGCAGCGGGTAGTGCAGGGACTGCGGGTGCGAACACGGGCGCAGGCGCGGGTGCAACCGCGGGCAGTGGCACCGCCGGTACGTTCGGCAATACCGATGCGTCGGTTCCGCCGATCACCTCCGCCGGCACCGGAGTCACCGGTGTTTGCGAGAACCTGCAATGCCGGCAGCACACGTGCGCGGGCGGCACCACGACCACGGTCAGTGGCAAGGTGTTCGACCCTGCCGGCACGAACCCGCTCTACAACGTCGTTGTCTACGTGCCGAACGAGCCGGTGTTGCCGATGCCGAGCGGCGCTACGTGCGACGCGTGCGACTCGCTCTACACCGGCAATCCGATCGCGACCGCGCTGACCGATGCATCCGGCGCGTTCGTGCTCCAGAACGTGCCCGACGGCGCGGACATTCCGCTGGTCGTGCAAGTCGGTAAGTGGCGCAGGCAGTTCACGCTGCCGAGCGTGGCGCAGTGCGTAGATAACCCGCAGCCGGATGGAATGCTGAGGTTGCCGCGCAATCGTATGGAAGGCGACATCCCGAAGATCGCGATCTCCACGGGCAGCGCCGACACCTTAGAGTGTTTGTTGCGGCGCATCGGCATCGACGCCGCGGAGTATGGGCCGGCGGGCGGCGAAAATCGCATTCAAATCTTCCAAGGCAGCGCGCGCGTGGGCGGCGGCGGGTTCTTCGGAGGTGGTGGTGACGCCGAAGTGGTGCCGAACACCGATCCCGCAGCGCCCTCGAGCGCGGTCGGGCTGTGGAACCACCTCGACAACATGATGCCGTACGACATCGTGCTGCTCTCGTGCGAAGGCCAAGAGACGCTCGCGATGAACCAGCAAGCGATGCAGGACTACGCGAACGCCGGCGGTCGCGTGTTCGCGTCGCACTTTCATTACTCGTGGTTCAACACCGGCCCGTATGGCGGCGCGAACCTCGCGAGCTGGACGCCCGGCTCGAACGATCTCGGCGACATTCAAGGCTCGATCGTCACCACGCTGCCCAACGGTGATCCGTTTCCCAAGGGCGAAGCGCTCGCGGCTTGGCTCGGCAACGTCGGCGCGCTGCAGGGCGGGCTCTTACCGATCCAAGAAGCGCGACACAACGCCGACGTGACGCCCGAGCACTTGCCATCGCAATCCTGGATCCTGGCAGGCCCTTCCTCGCAAGCGCCGGGCGCGTCCCAATACTTCTCGTTCAACACGCCGATCGACGCGAACAACGATCCGGACGGCGTTGGCTTCTGCGGCCGCGTCGTGTTCAGCGACCTGCACGTCGGCGCAGCGTCGGGCGACGATGCCGCGCAGCCGGTGCCGGCTGGCTGCACGGACCGAGCGCTCTCGCCTCAAGAAGCCGCGCTCGAGTTCATGCTGTTTGATCTCTCCTCCTGCGTAACTCCCGACGACGTTCCTCCCGCACCGCCTGTGGTCGAGTGAGAAACGCAGTCGGGCGCATTCGCTAGCGCACGCTGAGCCTCATGCGTGTGCGTGTTCGCGGTGATCGCGGCGCTGCGAAACCAGCCGCGCGATCGCCGAGTCGGCCGCGTGCTTGCTGCCGCCCTAGCCGCCGAACCAGCCGAGCAGCTTCTGCGCGCCGTGCGGCAGGATCACCAGGCCGAGGGCCGCGCGTTGGATCAACAGTCCCCAGTTGTTCTGATCGGCCTTGAAGAAGCGCTCCATAATCTCTCTCTTCGTTTGAGCGCCGCACTTCGCGCTTTTCGCGCGCGTCGTGGAGCAACGCTCGTTTACTGCGGCCGCTGCGCTGTCGGGCATCGCGAAGTCGGCGGTGAGCCGGCGCGTGACGCTGCTCGAGAAGCGGCTCGGCGTGCAGCTCTTGCGGCGCACGACGCGTGCGCTCGCGGTGACCTCCGAAGGCGCGCGCTTCTACGAGCATTGCGCGCGCGTGCTCGCCGCGGCGAAGGCCACGGAGGAGTCGATGGCGGGCGCGACCGGCACGCTGCGCGGAGTGATCCGTGTCAGCGCGCCGGTGACCTTCTCGCAGCTGCACGTGGGGCGTGCGCTCTCCGCGTTTCTGATCGAGCACCCGGAGACCGAGATCGAGCTGATCACCGATGATCGCTACGTCGACGTCACCACGGACGGATTCGACCTCGTGGTGCGGATCGGCCGCCTGCTCAAGGAGGCCTCGTTCGTTGCTCGGAAGATCGCCGCCGACACGATCGTAGTGGTCGGCTCACCCGCGTACTTGGATGCGCGCGGAAGGCCCGCGACTCCGGAAGAGCTCGTGCACCACAACTGTCTTCACTATGCTTCGCGAACGCGCGCTGGCAGACGCTGGCGGTCGACCCCAACAGACCGCGTGACCCGAACGCCCTTCGCGCGGCCACCGGCCGACGTGCACGCAAACGACTCA
>JAYUYY010000026.1:0-3139 GCA_043752225.1 Sandaracinaceae bacterium
GACCGCTTGGCGAGCAGCACGCGGATCGGCAGCTCGAAATTGAGAAAGAACGAATTCGAAGCGAGCGGCTGCGCAGCGAAGTCTTCTCGGCGGAAGAGATACGGCCCATCGCTCGAGAGCGATACGCCGTGGATCGCTCGCACCAACGCGCGCATGCCGAAGGACAGCACTTTGCGATCGAGCCCATCGTTGCGATCGGCATAGAGCGAGAAGACCGCATCGGCGCGTGTGTCGCGCTGGGCTTGCCGCAGCGCTCCGATCGCGCTGGGCTCGATTTGACCGTCGGCGGGCAAGAAGGTGAGCCACGGCGATTGCGAGCTCGCGACGCCGGTCTTGATGCCGGCGCCCATGCCGAGGTTTTTCCCGTGTCGCACGATGCGGTGAACGCAGCCGAGCAGCGCTACGTGCGCGGCTTGGGCGGTGTCGTCGCTCGAGCCGTCATCGACGAGCACGATTTCAGCCTGCGGCTCGTGCTGGTCGAGCCAGGCGCGCAGCTCGCTGAGCACGGGGCCGACGTTTTCGGCTTCGTTGAACGCGAGCACGATCACGGTGAGGTCGTTCGGTGAGCTCATGGTGTGGGCGCTTGATCGGGTTGGGTACTGGGTTGCGCATGCGATCGGTGCAGCGCGGTCAGCAAGGGATGCGCTTCAGCGGCGAGCGCTGGCGCGAGCGATTGGAAATTTTCGAGGCAAGCGAGCGCCGCGCTGTGAGCTTGAATGGAAGCCTGAAGGGCGCACAGCTGAAGCACGCCGCGCGCGTCGCCGCGTGCTGTTTGCGCCTCGAGCAGGGCGAGCGCGGCTTCGGGTTTTCCGAGCGCCCAAAGCGCCGCGGCCGCAATGCGCACGGCGTGCTCTTGCGAAACGAGGAATGCGTGCGGCTCAGCGATCACGGGCGGGCTTCGGACCGGCAGCTCGCGATCGATGGCGATCAGCGCGCGCTCGCGCTCCGGGATCAGGGGAAGAGCGGAGCGCAGCGCGTGTAGCGCGAGCTTGGACTGGCCGGTGCGCAGCAGACGCTCGGCGCGTTGGATGAAATGGTCGCGCGCGATCGCGGAAGCGGCATCGCTGTCCCCGCCGGGTGAAGCCACGAGCGCGGCTGCGATCATGCGCTCGAGTCGTTCGCCGATCGAGCGCGTGAGCGCCCGCGGCCTTTCCATCGCGGAGAGAGTGGACCGCGCTTCGAGCAGCGCGTAGCCGCCAACGACCGCACCGGTGTTGATCAGCGCGGTGTCGCGCTCGAGCACGACGGGTACGCGCTCGAGTGCGTATGAGATGGCACCGTGCAAGTAGCGTTCGTGCCCATCGCGACCCGGTCCGCGATGCGGCTTGCCATCGAACGCTGGATGGGTCGAGAGCGATCTCCATTGCCACGAGGAGGTCGAGAGGCCCGCGACGAATAAGGCGACATCGGGGCGCGTGCGATCGATCGCGCGCGACATCATCCAGGATGCGCCCGTGAAGTCGGTGGTCGCGACGACCAGCGCGCGCGGCGGAGGCGTTTCGACGAGCGCATGTGTCAGCGTCTCGAGGAGCGGCAGGTCTGCGCGCAGCGTGTTGGCGGTGCGCGCGTGCGCGGCGCTCGCGAGCGGCAAGCACACGAGCGCGGCGACACCGAGCCAGGCTTGCGGCCGTCTCGAGCTCGCATTACCGCCGAATACGCCGAGCGATGCAAAACCGGCGGCGGCCAGCGCCAGCACGATCCCGAGCATCGGCGATGCGTACGCGACGTGATCGGGGACGTTCTCCTGCAGCGGCTGCAGCGAGACCGCAGTGAGCACCGCGAGCACCGCGAGCGCGAGCCCGCGCGGCAACCACGCATGGACCGGACGCATCGCGAACAAGATGGCCGTGCCGACGAGCGGCAGGCCGTAGGTCGCGAGCACGACGTAGCGGCCGTAGGCGAGCGCATTCTGCAGCAGCGATTGATCGGCGCTGCCGTAGACGACGTTCTGCGCATACGCGCGTGCGGTCACGTATTCGAGCAGACCCGCGAGCGTAGTCGGCGTGCCCCACATCGGAGCGTGCGCGAGGCCGCGAACGAAGAGATACGCGTACGGCGCGAGGCCGAGAACGCAGAACAGCGCGGCGAGCACCAAGGCGCTGGGCTTACGGGTGAGCAGCTTGGGCCGCACGGCCACCAGCGCGAGGCCGACGAGCACCGCCGAAGCGGCTTGCGGTGGATGCGCGCTCGCGCACAACCCGGCACAGAACGCTGCGGCCAGCAGATAGCGCGCTTGCGCGAGCCGCGCCCAGCGCATCAAGAGCGCGATGCTGGCGAGCGTAAGCAGCAGCGAGAGCCCGTACACCTCGATGCGGAGCGCCTGGCGCAGCACCGGGTCCGCCAACACCAAGCTGAGCGCGGCGGCTGCTTTTGCGAGCTCTCGGATCCAGCCATCGATCCGTGACGCTGCGAGCAGCTCTTCGGTCAGCGCCGCCATCGCGAGCGCCGCGCACAGCGTCGTCATCAGACTGAAGAGCGAAAGGCGCGCCGCCATCGAGCCGAGCGGGATCCACAGAAACGCGTGAGAGAGG
Organism: Sandaracinaceae bacterium; assembly: GCA_043752225.1. Lineage (GTDB taxonomy): Bacteria > Myxococcota_A > Polyangia > Polyangiales > JAFGIB01 > JAYUYY01. The sequence continues at coordinate 2,532 of JAYUYY010000026.1, forward strand.
ATCGCGTGCAGCGGCTGACCGGGCGGATGCGAGCCGCCCAGCATCACGCTCGCTTCCGCGAGCTCGCCTGCATCGAAGAGATGCGGACCGGTCGCGACCTGCGGGCCGAGCCATGCGCCGAGCGCGAGCACGCACAGCGTCGTGAGCTGGGACGGGTTGCGCATGAAACGCTGAAGCCGTCCGTGGTCCGAGGTCACGCGCGCAAGCGTACCGCGGCCGGTCGTGCCGGCGCTCGACGTTTGCCTGCGCGTTGCTCGACTAAAGCGCTTCGGGGCGTGCGCGGAGGTGAGTTTGGATGCGCTCGAGCGCGCTCGGCTCGAGCAACGCGTCCGGGCTCAGGCGCAGCGCGATGTCGGGATCGGTTCGGGCCCAGGTGCGTTGCCTGCGGGCGTAGAGCCGCGTGGCTTGCGCGATCCGCACGCAGGTCTCTTCGAGCGGGACACTCTCAAGGACGTGCGCGAGCGCCTGCTTGTAGCCCACCGAGTGCAGCGGCCGAGCGTCGCGGCCGTAGCGCTCGATCAAGCCTCGCACCTCAGCGAGCAAGCCGCGATCGAGCATCTCGCGCGCGCGGCGCTCGATCGCTTGCGAATAGTGCGGCTCAGCCAGAT
>JAYUYY010000027.1:0-3138 GCA_043752225.1 Sandaracinaceae bacterium
CCGCGTGCACAGCTTCGAGCTGCTCGGCGCGTTCTTCGCGAGGCTGCTCGGGCTCGACGTCACGAGCGTGATCCATCACGGACTTGCCGTTGAACAGCCGCACGAAAGCTTGATTCGAGTAGCCGCGCGACGCCGTGCCTTCGAGCAAGTAGAACGCAAGCGCGATCAAGAGCGCGCCCAGCCAATAGCGCGGCGCCAGCAGGCGCAAGAGACGCGCGACCACGAACGGGACCAGCATCGCGAACACGCAAGTGAAGCCGAGATGGATCACGCTCGTGACGTCGAGCCCGAGCAGCCTCGCGAAGAACGCGCCGAGCAGCTCGAAGCTGTGCACGCGGTACGGGGGAAACATGTGCTGGACCGGCAGGCCGCTGCCTTCGGGGAGCCCGTGCAATGTGTTGAGCGAGAGCAGGCGCAGCTGCGGGAAGTCCACCGCAGCGACCGCCATGTTCAAATAGAACGCGTCGTCGGTGCGCGGCCGCACCACGCTGAGCGCGAACGCCGCGCACGCGAGGCTCAGCGCGAACAGCCAGACGCTGCGAGTTAGCGCAGGGCGAGCGCCCGCACCCGCTTCGATCGACGGCTCGCGCGCCGTGCTGAGCGCGAGCCACGACGCCAGCGCAAACGCGAGCAGCGCTTCGCCCCACACCAGCCACGGGCTTCGCGTCAGCAGCCAGGTCGCGATCGCGATCGCCGGAGCCAGCCCGAGCAGGAGCGCGATCGAGCGCGGCGCTTGCACCTGCGCGCTCGCGGGCTCGTCGGCGATATCATCGAGGTACGCGCGCAAGAAGCTCGGACGCCCAGCGAAGAGGCCCACGAGCAAAAGGCTCGCGCCGAGCACGGCGAGACCCGCGCATGTCAGCCCTATGCCCGCCGGTGCACCGAGCAGCACGGCGGCGTTGATGGCGACGGTGAACGCCGCGTACGGCGCGATGAACGCGTCCGACGCGAGAGCGCATAGCATCCCCGGGTCGAGCAAGCGCCAGCGCGTCGCTCGGGTCTCGTCCACGACCGCCGCGTCCCTCATCGGACCGGACCATACCATCGCGCGACGCAGCGGCGTTTGACCGTAGCTCCGCCCCGAGTATCTTCCGGCCCGACTTCGCCGTTTGCTCAGGCGTGCCTCGCGGGCTCTGTTCGCAGTCAGAGCAAACCAACCCTTGCCGCACCTGCGCCCAAGACACGATGCGCTTCGCGAATAGCTCGCGCTCGATGGGCCTCATCACCGACGTTTCGGTGCTCGTCTACGGCTTGTGGACGATCGCCTGCAACGTCACCGTGTTGGTCGGTGGCAGCGCGACGCGTGAGCTGACTTGGGGCGTCTGCGCGATCGGCGCGCTCCTGATCGCTCTTCTGGTCCTAGCGATCCGCCGCCCCGAGCTGCGGGCGGCTTACTTTCAAGACCTCGACGCCGCGCCTCTGCTCGCGATCGGCCTGCCTGCGCGAGGCTTCCGGTTCGGGCTGCTGGGTTTGGTCGCGCTGCTGCTCGCCGTTCAGCCGACGTACCGCGGCATGCACGGCGCGTGGCTCGGCTGGGTGGGCGCGATGCTGTTCGCCGCGCTCGCCGCGCTCGAAGCGATCCGCGTGTCGCCCGAGCGGCAGCCGTCGGATCCCGCCGCCCCGACCGCGAGCGGCACCGAAGCGGACGCGCCGTACACGTTCTGGCTGTTGCACGCGCTGGGCCTTGTATGCGGTGCGTTCTCCTTGCTTTCGTTCCGGCCGCGCAGCGACGACGCGTACTACATCAACATGGCCGTGAGCGTCGCGATGCATCCCGAGCGTGCGCTGCTCGCGGTGCAGGACATGCACGGTCCCGTCACGCAGTCGCTGCAGTTTCAGCCGGTGTTCGCGCCGTATCGCGTGCACTCGTTCGAAGCGCTCGGCGGATACCTCGGCTACGTGACCGGCCTCGAGGTCACGTACATCGTGCACATGGGCCTTGCGACCTTCGCGTCGTGGCTCGCGCCGTTCGCGATCGCGCGCCTGCTGCGCGTGCTGACGCCGCGCGCATGGTGTCTCGCGCTGGTCGCCACGCTGCTCTACTACTTCATCGAAGGCTCCGCGCCGCGCGGCTACGCGAACCAAGCGTTCGTGCGCATGTTCAACGGCAAAGGCGTGATGCTCACCGTCGCGCTGCCGCTGATCTGCGCGTATGGCATGCGGTTCGCTCAGCGCCCCACCCGCCTGCGTTTTGCGTTGCTCGCGCTCGCGCAGATCTCCGCGATGGGGCTGACTAGCACTGCGATCTGGCTCGCACCGATGCTCGCGACGCTCGCGGTCGTGGCTGCGCTCGATCGGCCGTGGCGGCGGCTCTCCGTGCTGGCCTGGGCGGTCGCGAGCAGCGCGTGGGTGCTCGCGCTCGGCTTGTGGATCAAGGGGCAAGTCTCCGCCTCCAAAATCAAAGCCGCCGAGGCCGCGGCGCTGAGCTCCAAGAACGCGCTCACCACGCTGGCCCAGGACGGCCTGGGAGCGATCAGCTGGGGCCTTCCCAATGTGCTCGGCGATGCCTCGACGGCGCGCGCGTTGCTCGCGGTGACTGCGGTGGCGCTGGTGTTCGCTCCGAGCGTGCTGGCCAGACGCTGGCTCGCGGCGAGCGCGTTCGTGCTCGCCGCGTTTCTCACCAATCCTTGGCTCGCGCTGAAGATCACGCATTCGCTGACCGGCGCAGGAACGTACGAGCGCGTCTTTTGGCTGCTGCCGATTCCGATCGCGGTCGGCTTGGCATTCGTGGGCGTGCTGGGCTTTCTCCAGCTGCGGCTCTGGCGGCCGATCAGCGCAGCGATCGCGAGCACGCTGCTTGCGGGCTTTCTGTTCGTCGCGGCCGATAAGCTCGTGGTCGGCGGGCGCAACAACGCATCGCTGGTCTTTCCTCCCGTGGTCAAGCAGAGCCTCCGCAGTCGCCACGTCGCCAAGGCGCTGTGCCGCTTCAGCGGCGAGGACTCGATGGTGCTCGCGCCGCAAGCGGTGTCGCAGGTGCTGGTCACGCTTCAAGGCTGCGGTTACCCGCTGATGGCCGGCATGCGCTGGATGTTTGCGCCGCGGCGTGAGGAACGTAGGCGCAACTCGCTCCAGGCGTGGGTCGGCACCAAGGTCGACGCGCCGATCAAGCACATCACGAACGCGGCGAGCTGGGTCAAC
>JAYUYY010000028.1:0-7996 GCA_043752225.1 Sandaracinaceae bacterium
GATTAGAGGGAGTGACAAGCACTCACCCTGCCCTCGCGCGTGACGGAGCGACCTGGTCGGAGGTCACCCCGCTGGGCGGCGCTGCGTTTCGCGTTCGGATCGGCGGCGCGTTTCGCCCCCCGTGGATGGCGACGCTCTGCACGAGCTTGAGCGATCGCTGCATCTCGATCGAGCGCGTGCACGCGACGCGCGCGCGCGATTGGTCGTGGCTCGCCGAGCTTCACGTCGTCGCATTGCAAGGCGCGCCGGATGTCATCGCGCTGCCGTATGTCGCGCTCGCAGACGCCGACATGCCGCACCACGCGACGCCGCTCCAGCTCGATCGCTACGAGCTGATCGAGTCCGGCGATCACGGCGGCGCGCTGCGCCTGACGCTCGAAGCGCAAGACTCGCTCGGCTTGCTCGGCTCGCTGCTCGCGTCGCTCGCGACCTTGCTGCTGTTCCCGATCGAGATGCACATCGAGACCCGCGCAGGCCGTGCACACGATCGGCTCTGGCTCGGCGGCGTCGGCGCCAGCAACCCGTCCGCGCGCGCGCAGGAAGCGCTGCGGCGCCTTCTCACCGGCTCGATTCGCCCGCCGCCGCCGAGTCATCGCTAGCGCGAAGGCGGTCGTGTCGACGTACGGGCGCGCAGGAACTCACGGCCCATCTCGGCGATGTCGACGAACTCGGCCGCTTTGGTCTCAGTGCGCTCGTAGAGCTCGATGTGCTCTTCGGGCAAGCCCTCGAGGAAGCGCGACGGATGCAGCTCGGTCGCAACCCCACGGAACATGCGTCGCTTGGCGCGCGTGAGGTAGAGCCGGTCGCGCGCACGCGTCACGCCGACGTAAAACAGGCGGCGCTCTTCTTCGACATCCGGCGCGTAGACCTCGGTGACCTTCGGATCGGTGGTGCGGCTGTGCGGCAGCTGGCCCTCGACGCAGCCGATCAAGAACACGACATCAAACTCAAGCCCCTTGGCCGCGTGCAGCGTGGAGAGCGTCACCGACGCCGGTTGCTCGGGCGCCTCATTGGTATCGCCGCGCAGCGTCACGCGCTCGAGGAAGTTTTGCAGCGAGCGCTTGTTGCGCGGCTTGCCCTTCTCGTTCTTCTCGTAGCGCTCGAGCCATGACAGCAAGTGATCGACGTTCGACGTGCGCATCGCGCCCGACACGCCGCCATCGGCTGCGTCCGCGAGGTCCGCGCGCACGCCGATCTGATCGACCATCTCGCGCGCCGCAGGTGTCAGCGGCTCGCCCGATGCGACGCGCGTGCGATAGCGCGCCAGCATCCCCATCAAGTCGCTCGCCGCGCGCTTCGACGCGTCCGGCACGCCCTCGATCATCGAGACCTGCTCCATCGCTTTCACGAATGGGATTGCGTGTTGCTCGGCGTGCTGCTCGATCCGCTCGACCGTCTTCGCACCCAAGCCGCGCGCTGGATAGTTGAGGATGCGGCGCATCGACACTTCATCGAGCGGGTTCACGACCAGGCGCAGGTACGCGGCGACATCCTTGACCTCTTTGCGGTCGAAGAACTGCTGCCCGCCGACCAAGCGATAGAGCACGTCCGCGGCGCGCAGCTCTTCTTCGATCAAACGCGCCTGCAGGTTGCTGCGGTACAAGATGGCCACTTCGCGCGGTCCGGCCTTGAGCATCTCCGCGATTTCTTTCGCGACCAGCTTGGCTTCGGCGGTCGCGTCATCGCACACGCACACGCGCACTTTGTCGCCGCCCATACGCACGGCCTTGAGCACCTTGCCGTGACGGCGGCCTTGCGCTTGGCCGATCGCGGCGTTCGCAACCGCCACCACCGATTCGCGCGATCGATAGCTCTCCTCGAGCTTCACGATCAGCGCGCCCGGAAAGTGCGTCCCGAAGTCGAGGATGTTGCTGACGTCCGCGCCGCGCCAGCCGTAGATCGATTGATCGTCGTCGCCGACCACGCACACGTTGCCACGCTCGTTGCCGAGCAGCTTGATCAGCTGCAGCTGCACCGCGCTCGTGTCTTGGAACTCGTCGACCAGCACGTGATCGAAGTGGTTCTTCCAGCGCTCGCGGGCAGCAGTGCTCTTGGCCAGCGCGCGCACCGGCATCGCGACCAGATCGTCGAAGTCGACCGCGCCCATCGCGCGCATCCGCGCTTCGTACTCGGGGTACACCTCGCGCGCGACGTCGTCGTACTCGAAGTCGGATTCAGGCACGGCGTCGGGCGCGAGCGACGCGTTCTTGTAGCTCGAGACGCGCGAGAGGATCGCGGCGGGATCGAGCTTGCGCGCGGCGCCGGCACGCCGCAGCTCGCGCAAGATCTCTTTGATCGCGCCGAGCGTGTCGCCTTGATCGAAGACCGTGAAGCGCGTCGTGAGCTTGAGCAGCTTCTGCTCTTCTTTCATGAAGCGCAGGCCGAAGCTGTGGAACGTGCTCATCCACAGCTTCTTGCAGCGGTCGCGACCGATCAGCGGCACCATGCGCTCGGTCATCTCCTCGGCCGCTTTGTTCGTGAAGCTGACCGCGAGGATGCGATCGGGCGCCACGCCGCTCTGCACGAGTCGCGCGATCCGCTGCGTGACCACGCGCGTCTTGCCGCTGCCCGCGCCCGCCAGGATCAAGAGCGGGCCATCGCCGTGATCGACCGCTTCGCGCTGCGAGGAATTGAGAGACGTCATCGAGGTGCTACGCGGACGAAAAGCGGAGGCAAAACCTGGTCGAACGCCTGTCGACTGTCAACGCCGCTCTCACGCGTGTCGATCGAGAAAGACCCCGGAACGCGCTGTGATGCAGCAGAAAGTGCCGACGGAAAAACAAACGCCGCGGAAGGAAACCTCCGCGGCGTTGCGTTCGTCGATCCAAGGCGGCACGCGCTCGACCGAGGCCGTGCGCGAGCGGCGCGCGCTAGAACATGTAACCGATGCGGATCAGGTTGACCTGAAAGAGCACCGGCAAGAGGTTGACGAAGGTGTCGGCAGCGTCCTTGATGTCGCCTTCGAGGCTCGCGTACGCCATTTCCTCCTCATCACTGCTGCCGGCCGGCGCCATCGTGTCGAAGCTAACGTCTGCGCTGCCGAGCGGAATCTCGAGCGCGAGATCGATGCCCATCACGAAGCCGCTTCCGCCCATCACGCCCAGGCCGAGCAAGAAGGTCGGGATGCCGACGCTGCCTGCCACCGCCACCGTCGTCGGGTTGCCCGCGGAGTCCATCGAGCTGGTCGTGCCTTCGGCATCGAACATCTGGTACGCGAAGCCGGTCGCGAGGAAGAACGAGCCACCGCCCGGATACCAGCGACCGTTGAGCGTGATCAGCGACATGCTGAAGCTCGCGACACCAGCCGAGATGGTCGGCAGGAACTGGTAGTCGAAGCCGACGCCCCAGTCGTCGGCGATGCGCGCGTGGACGCCGATGCCGAGCGGGTTGAGCAAGCCGAGCGTGAGCACGGGGCCCAAGCAGACGTCGCGGATCAAACACTTGGTGGCGTTCTTCTCCTCTTCCGCTGCTTCTTGCGCTTCTTCCGGCGTCATCTCCGCCGCTGGATCTGGAGGCGCTGCGGCCTCGACCGGCGCCGCCTCTTCCGTGGGGACAGCTTCTGTCGGTGCAGGCTCTTCCATCGGCGCGGCCTCGGCCGGCGCCGCGGTTGCGGGATCCTGCGCAAACGCAGTGCCCGTGAGCGCCAGCGCCATCCAAGTCCAAGTCAGCAGTCGAAACGTGCTCATCCGCTCTCTCCTTGTGGCGAGCTGGCTCAGCCAAAAAAACCAGCTCGCTATAAAAACCCAGTAGGAACGGTATCCGACTTGAAATAGTCAGGTCACGTTCAGCCTGCGTTTGCGGCCGCTTTTAGTGCGTGCTCCGAGCCCGCCAACACACAGTGAGAGGAGAGTCAGTCGTTGTGAGCGCCGTTCATGATCCACGTGCGGATTTGAGTGATCTCCGCAGCGCTCAGCAACGGCGCGGGCGGCGGCGGCATCGCAGTGCCACAAGCCGGTGAGCCTTCCATCTTCTGCACCAGCAAGCTCATGTCGGGATTGCCGGCCACGACGCGCGTGAGCCCAGACACGTTGCACTCGGGCGGACCCGCGATGAGGTTCATGCCCATCGCGGGCATACCGACGAGCGCTGCATGAGCCGAGTTCGGGTCGTTCATGATCAAGGAGCCGCCGGCCATGCCGGCATGACAGAACGCGCCGCCATTGCAGCCCTTCGCCACGATGATCTCGGTGAAGATCGCGTTCCAGGTCGGCGCGCCGGTCGCGCCCATGCCCGCAGCCCCAGCCATGCCGCCCATGCCGCCGGTCGCGCCCATGCCGCCGGTCGCGCTCATGCCGGCCATCGCGCCCGAGACACCACCGACGCCTCCGGTCGTAGCGCCCGCTCCGCCCGTACCGGCGTTGCTGCCGCCACCGTCGTCGCAAGCGGCCAGGCACGCGATCACGCATGCGATCAGGAGGGCAAACCGGAACCAGCTCTTCAGTGTGTTTGGATGCATCGTTTCGTCTCGGTGGGGAGAGTGCGTTTCGATACAACGCACGCTGCGTGCTGCCAAGGTCTGGCCGAGTGGATCGGCGGCAAAAGGCTCGCTAGGGTAGCGCTACCGTGATCTTGAGCATCATTCAAACTCTCCGGCGCCGCGGGTTTCGTACCTCGCGAGCCATGTTGGTGACACTCGGCACAGCGACGTGCGTCCTCAGCGCCACGGCACCCCACCGCGCGCATGGCTCTCCGGACATCTCCGCGCCCGCGCCGAGCTCGGCGAGCGGCAGCCCCACGCTCGCGAGCTTCGAGGGCGGCGCGATCACGGTCGCGGATCTGCAGAGCGCGATCGCGCTGCGACGACCTGCTTCACGCGCGGAGGCCGCATCGCCCGAAGGGCGCAAGCGCATGCTCGATGAGCTGGTGAGCTTCGATCTGTTGGTGCTCGAAGCCGAGCGGCGCGGCTACGCCAAGCACGCGACGGTGCAAGAAGCCGTCAAGAAGCGGCTCGCCGAGGCTCTCATCGCCGGTCCGCTCGCCCTGGATCCCGCGAGCATCAGCAAGGAAGACGTCGAGGCGCACTACGCCGCGCATCGCGACAGCTTTCGCCGCGCAGAGATGCGCCGCGCGCGGCACGTCGTTCTCGCGACCGAAGCTGAAGCAAAGCAGCTCATCGCGAAGCTTTCAGCACAGCGCGAAAAAGCGGTCGTCGAGATCAGCAAGGTCGCGCGCGAGCAGAGCCTCGAAGCGACCACGCGCCGCCAATCGGGCGAGCTCGGCTTCTTCAGCGCGACCGGAGCTCGCGCCGAGGGCTCGGAGCAGGTTCGAAGCGAGCTGGTGAAGGCGGCGTTCGCGTTGCGCGCTGCCGGTGACGTCTCGCCCAAGCCCGTGCCTACCGAGGGCGGCTTCAGCGTGCTGGTCTTGGTCTTAATCGAAGCGGCGTTCGACATCCCGCTCAGCGACGCGGAAGAAAATGTGCGCGGCGCGATCGCGACTGAACGCGCGCGCGCGGCGGTGGACGCCGTGATCGCGCAGCAGCGCGCGGCGCATCCGACCGTCGTGCACGCGGAGCGCCTCGCGCAGATCGCGCTCGAGCCCGCGCACAACCGCGGTCTTCCGCAGGGCTTTCGCGCCACACCTGCGGATCCTCGCGAGCCGCCCAAGCTGATCGAGCCGGATGGGTACTGAGCGACCGCGGTCACCCGGCTGACGTGACCAGCTTGAAGCCAAGTATTTCTATCGAGACGTTCCGCAGCGGCTTGCTCGCGGCGCTCGGTCACGATCTGCGCCTCGCGCTCGGCGCGTTTACGATCGCGCTCGAAGGGCCGACGCTGAGCGCCGAGCTCGATCTGCGCTCGCTGCGCGTGCAGGGCGCGATGACTCGTGGGCGGTTGGACGAGACGCTCCCGAGCGCGCGCGACCGCGCCGAGATCGAACGCTCGATCGCGAGCACCGTGTTGGATGTCTCGCGCTTTGCGACCGCGACCTTCACCGCGCGCGTCACGGCGCAAGCGAGCGCGTTCGTGCTCGAAGGCGAGCTGCGCGTGCGAGATCGCGTGCAGCCGCTGCGCATGCTCGCATCGCCCGTCGGCGAAGCATTGCAAGCGCGCGTGGAGCTCGTGCCCTCGCGCTTGGGGATCGCGCCGTTCCGCGCGCTCGGCGGCGCGCTCAAGATTCAAGATCGCGTGCTCGTGACGATCGAGCTGCCGATCGCGAACGTGCAGCCGAGCCTGGACGCGCTGCGCGGGCTCGCAGGCACCGAGCACGCACGCGCGCGCTGGAGCTCGCCGTAAGCCGGCAGCTCAGCGCGCGCGTTCGGCTCGCGGGTCCGGCGCCTCGGGCTCGCGCTTGAGCAACACGCGATAGCTGCCGACGCCGCCCATGGACACGAAACCTAGGCGCCGCAGCTCGTTCCCGAGCACCTTGTTCGCGCGCGCGCCGGGACCGAGCACGATCGCGCCGAGCGCGCGCGCGCGCACGGTGGCGCGCAGCCAAGCGATGCGCTCCGGCTCGATATCGTGGTTCGTGAACACGAGGCGTTCGAGCTCGATCGCGTCTTGCTCGGCAGCGGTGAGCGGCTTGCCTGAAGGCCGGCCGGCCAGCAAAGGCTGCGCGCAGCGCGAACGCGCGACGCGCTCCATCACGGTGAACGGCGCGAGCACCGTCATCTCCGGCGGCGCATGCCGGCACGCGAGCTGGGCGGTGCGGTCGGCGAGCCAAAGCGACGCGCGGCGCTCGGGCGCATAGAGCTGGGAGAACGCGATCGTGCGGGTCTTCTCGAAGCCCGCCCAGCGCAGCGCGGACTTCACGTTGACGCCCCGCACGGCGTCGCGTGAGAGCACGACCGAGGTCACATGATGGCGCGTGGCGGCGGCGACGAACCACCCGATCTGAGCGACTGGCAAGTCGATCGGCGATCCGACCGCGCGCACCAAACGAGCTCGCTCCTCGCGTTCGGCTGGCGATGCGTTCAACCAACGACTGTCTGCGATCAGCGGATGACCGCAGCGATGCACGGTGGGCAGCACGTGCGAAACGATCAAAGGCGCGAGCACATGCGATCCGGTCGGCGCGTGTTTGCAGACCGCGCGCGCGAGCTCGACTGCGTGTGGCCAGAGCTTGATGACCGGTGGCACCTGCAGCGTCGCGCGGTTCGCCGCGGTGAAAACGGGTTGCCGCGACACGACCAAAAAGAACGTCGCGGCAGCGCACGCGATGAGGAAGCTCGACAAGGCCGGCGACAAGCGCGCGCGCAAGCGCTCGTAGCCGTAGGTCGCGAGCAACGCGGCGGCGATTGGAATCGGCAGCAGCCAAAACACCCGCTCGTAGTTGAAACGACCGGTCACGCCGCGCTCGATCAGCAACGCGAGCGCGGGGTTTGCGAACAAGGCGCACAACGCAAGCCCCAAGAGAGAAAGCAGACGCAGCGTCAGCGCGCTGCGCGCGAAGAACGCCGCCCAGGCAAACACGGCGAGCAGACCGAGCACTGTGACCTCGGGGCCCAGCACATCGGGCAGCGCCCGCTCCACCGTTTCGAGCGCGCTCGCGCGTAGAGGAGGCTCGGCCGAAAGGCTTGCGGGGACCGCTCGCGCAGCCGTCTCGTGCGCATCGGCATCGCGCTGCGACTGGACCGGCTCGCTAGCGCCTTCCATGACCGCATCGTCGCCGACCGTCGCCTCCGCGCTCGGCGCCGCGCTGCTCATCATCTGCACGGCGACCCAGAGCCCGAGCGCCAGCACGTAGCTCGCGCTCAGCGCCGACCACAGCGCGCGCGACACGAGCTTGCCGCGCGGTGCCGCGGCCACGGTCGAGATCACGGCCAGCGTCGGGGCTAACCACAAGCCGGTGCTCGAGAGGCCGACCGCTGCGATCTGCGCTGCGGCGAGCCATGCAAAGCGCAAGCGCGTCGGTCGCGCGCCAAAGCGTAGGCCGTGCACGCAGAGCAACGGCACGGCGAGCGTGAGCATCACGGACTTGCCGTTGAACAGCCGCACGAACGCTTGATTCGAGTAGCCGCGCGGCGCCGTGCCTTCGAGCAAGTAGAACGCAAGCGCGA